>NZ_CP072842.1:345000-650000 GCF_017948305.1 Faecalibacter bovis | reverse complement strand
GAATATATATTAGCAGACGAACTACACGCAAATTTTAATCGTGTTTTAGATGAAGTTAAAATCTTTACCGAAAAATTTGAAAATATTTATATTACGTTAGATATGGATGTTTTCGATGTAGCTTATGCGCCAGGAGTTAGCGCGACGACGATTAATGGTTTAACACCTTTTCAAGTTAAATATCTTCTAAAACTTTTAAAGAAATCAAATAAAGTAAAAATATTTGATATCGTAGAAGTTAATCCAACTTTTGATCGTGATAATCAAACATCAAAATTAGCTGCACACATGATTTATGAACTATTAAGAGATTAAAATAAAATATTTTACAATATTTTGTAACCTTTTTAGTTTTTCTTCGTATATAATATAAAGAGCCTAATCTATTAGGCTTTTTTATTCAAAACAATCATTCATATAAAAAGGAGGTTTTTAGTTAAATGAGACAGCTTAAAATTACAAAGCAGGTAACAAATCGTGAAACTGCGTCGTTAGATAAATACTTACAGGAGATTGGTAAAGTAGATTTAATTACAGCAGAAGAGGAAGTAGAATTAGCACAACGCATTAAAGCAGGAGATCGTGTTGCCTTAGAAAAATTAACAAAAGCAAACTTACGTTTCGTTGTATCTGTAGCGAAACAATACCAAAATCAAGGGTTAAGTTTACCAGATTTAATTAATGAAGGAAACTTAGGTTTAATTAAAGCTGCACAACGTTTTGACGAAACTCGTGGTTTCAAATTCATTTCATACGCTGTTTGGTGGATTCGTCAATCAATTTTACAAGCGTTAGCAGAACAATCTCGTATCGTACGTTTACCATTAAATAAAATTGGTTCTATTAATAAAATTAATAAAGCTTACGCTTTATTAGAGCAAGAGCACGAACGTGCACCATCTGCTGAAGAGATTTCTGAAGTTTTAGATATGTCTGAAGGTGATGTAAAAGAGTCGATGAAAAACTCTGGTCGTCACGTATCGATGGATGCTCCATTAGTAGAAGGTGAAGATTCTAACTTATACGATGTATTAAACATCGGTGAATCTCCATCGCCAGATATGCAATTAATGATTGAATCTTTACGTGTTGAGATTGAACGTGCATTACAAACATTAACTCCACGTGAGGCTGATTTAATTCGTTTATACTTTGGTTTAAATGGGCAACACCCAATGACTTTAGAAGAAATCGGAGAAACTTTCGATTTAACTCGTGAGCGTGTTCGTCAAATTAAAGAAAAAGCAATTCGTCGATTAAAACATACTTCAAGATCTAAAATCTTAAAAACGTACATCGGACGTTAATATAATATTGAAAGCAGCTTCTTTTAGAGCTGCTTTTTATTTATTAATTTATCATTAACTTATATTGTGAATTTAAAATTAAAGGATAGAGATAAATCTCTATTTTTCTTTGAAAATAAAAAGGCAGATCCTCGTTTTGTAGGGGTTTGGAAAGGTACTGACCACGGAAAATTTTTTGAAGGTGAAACAAATAGTTGGGTGGTTAATAGAAAACCAGACGGAACTTTATATATTACTTTTAAAACAATTCATGCTGATGATGAAGTTACCTATGCAGAAGAAAAAGGTGTTTGGTGCGTAATTGGTGATGAATATTTTGAGTTCAGAGAATCTGACCAAAAGAAAGATCAATACTCATTTTTATTTTTATCAAATAATAGTATTCATTTTACTATTAACGAAGAAAAATCTGGCGAAGAACCATATAACTTCGTAGATTTTAAAATGTTGTTAGATTAGGAAGTATTTAATTTTATATTTGTGTTAATTACAACTATGAATTAACACAAAATGAAAAAAACATTTTTTACTCTCTTATTATCATCTACTATTTTCGCTCAAGAAAAAGCAACCGATTTAAAATCAATACATATTAATGTCATCGGAATCGGTGCATCTTACGAAAAAGCTTTAGCAGATAATTTTACTGTTTTAGGAAATATTAATTATTCTACAATTAATTTCAGAGGTACTAATGATAGCCTAGATATGGATCTTACAATAAAATTAGGATTGGAAGGAAGATATTATTATAATTTTGATAGACGACTTTCTAAAGGAAAATCAACATTAAATAATTCAGGTAATTATGTAGGCTTAAAGATAGATTATTACACAGATTGGCTATCAACCTATGAAGGTATCGGAAAGGATGATGACTTTGTGAAATTAGTTGCTAATTATGGTATAAAAAGAAATTTTGGTAAGCAATTTTATTATGAATTCAATACTGGTTTAGGATTAATTGTTGATTCTTATCATTCATATAAATATTCGGATGATGGTGGTGTTAATTGGATTTATTCAGACAAAAAAACTGAGCTTAGTTTTTTACCAGAAGTAGGATTTAGAGTAGGATACAATTTTTAAAAATATTTCAATCGCTGTACACACAGCGATTTTTTTATTTCCGTACCTTTGCACCACAAAATACAAACAAACAATAAAACAAAAATTATGGCAATTATAGCACCTTCAATCTTAGCTGCAGATTTCGGGAATTTAGCAAAAGACATCGAAATGGTAAACAATTCACAAGCTGAATGGTTTCATTTAGATGTGATGGACGGCGTATTCGTTCCGAATATTTCTTACGGAATGCCAATTATCGAAAAAATTAATTCGTTAACGGATAAAGTTTTAGACGTTCACTTAATGATTGTTGATCCAGATCGTTACATTGCAGATTTCAAAAAAGTAGGTGCAGATATTTTAACGGTTCACTACGAAGCGTGTACACATTTACACCGTACAATTCAAGCCATTAAAGCAGAAGGAATGAAAGCTGGTGTTGCATTAAATCCGCATACGCCTGTATCGGTTTTAGAGGACGTTATCAACGATTTAGATTTAGTTTTAATCATGAGTGTGAATCCAGGTTTTGGAGGTCAAAAATTCATTGAAAATACATACAACAAAGTTTCTAAATTAAAACAAATGATTACAGAAGCTGGAGCTGATGTAATTATCGAAATTGATGGTGGAGTAGGCGTACAAAACGCAACGCAATTAATCGAAGCGGGTGCTGATGCATTGGTTGCAGGTTCGGCAGTTTTCAATGCGGAGAATCCAACAGAATACATCGCAGCTTTAAAGAAAGCATAAGAATTACAATTCTAAATATATCTTGAAACTGAATCAGCAATGATTCAGTTTTTTTATGAATAAAATTTTAAACTGGCCTCTAAATCTAGGACGTATTGTAAATAAATTGAATAAAGGATTAGAATGAATTAGTGAGCGAATGCGAATTATTTAATTCATTCCCAAAATGAGATTTATTTTTAGTCCAATAGATTTAAAGCCTTGATTTTTTGAATACTTTTTTATCAAGAAAAAAGTATTGATGAATAACCAAATGAGAATACTCGTTTCCCAATTTTCTAATTCTCATATTAACTAATTACCTTTGCAATATGAGTTTTACCCCAAAAGACAATTCGAAAAAGATTTATACGATTGATGAAATTAAAGACAAAATGGCCAAATATTGTCTTTACCAAGATCGTTGTCATTGGGAAGTAGAAAAAAAATTGCGCGAATTTGATTTAATTCCTGAAGCCAAGGATGAGATTTTATATAAACTAATTCATTATGGATTTTTGAACGAAGAACGATTTGTACATTCTTTTGTGCGTGGAAAAGTCAATCAAAAATTATGGGGAAGAAATCGACTTCGACAAGAATTAAAAATTCGTCAAATCGATGGAAAATTAATTAATAAAGCGTTTAAAGAAGAAATCGATCCAGAAAAATATTGGAACAATTTAGTTCGATTGGCGCAAAAAAAACACGATGCTTTATATAGCGAGCGTGAATCCTTTAAAAAAATGAATAAAATCAAAGCGTATTTGGCTTATAAAGGCTATGAATTTGATTTAATAAATGAAGCGATTCAAGTGATTGAGAAAGATTAATTTTTTATCTTTAATCAAACACTTGATATGAAATATTTTTATTCATTTATAATTCTAATTTTCTTTTTAGGATGTGAAAAAAATAAAACTTCTTGGCCTGCTAATGCAGAAATTCCAGAGGAAATCAAAGATGAAAAGTTTTACAAGACTTTACAACAAGTAATAGATATTACTGAAAAAAATAATATCGAAGTTTATAATATCAATGTAACGTTTACAGAAAATCAGATTTATTTTTTTACTTCAGAAATTATCGAAGATTGTATGTACGGTGATTATTATCAATTACCGATTAAAATTAATCATAAAGATTACGCTTTAATTCTAACAAACAATAAATTCTTAAATAATCATATTGATTTTAAAGATTTAATGTACGTTCCAGAACTCCAACATATAACTATGATTTGTTATTATTTTGATGGATTAGCTTTCGCTTATCGTAAAAATGAGATTGGCGAGTATCAATTAATAAAAGTATTGCATTACGATTTTTTGAACGATGATTTTATTTTAGGAGAAGATCAGGAATATTTTCCTATAATGGAAAAACCTGAATTAGTTGAAGAAATTCAATAATAATAAAACTCCGAAGTTCGAATTTCGAACTTCGGTTTTTTTATTTTAAAACTTGCTCAATTCTTTTTCAAAATTGGCTAAGTAATTGGCCAAATGTAAACCATCCACGAAACCGTGATTGGCCTCTACCGAAACAGGCATCATCATATTGTCGCCTTGTTGATAAGCTTTACCGAAAATAATGCGAGGAATAGATTCTTTTGTACCATAATTTGATGGTTGAATTAATCCTGTAAATCTCGACCAAGGAAAAGTAGAATGACGAATTAATCCTAAAGTTAAATCTTCGTTTTTGATGTGTAATCCTACACATTCTTCCACTTCTTTAATCTCTTGCTGTAATTTTGCATTAAACGTTTCAAAATCGTCCGAATAAGGAATAAAGGCAAATCCAAACGTTCCGTCTTTTCGGCCGATAGTTGTTCCGCAATCAATGTGATCGTAAATGAAAATTTCACCATCTTCTAAACGATATTTAAATTCTTCCACACTGTTTTCGGCTTGCATCGAACAAAATAAATATGTCGCAAAGAAAGATTGCTTGTTGGCTTTCGCAAATTGATACGCTTTTGTACAATCTACTTCCGCAACCACACCTACATAAGGATTATCTAAATTAGAAAATAAATCAAAATGTTCTTTTCTATTCCAACCTTCAGCATTAAAAATTCGTTTCATGTAACAAAAATAAAACCTTCTTATCGGAATAAGAAGGTTTTTGAATTATTTATAGAAACTCCAATTGTTACCATTAAATATAGCTATGACTTTATTGAAAGAATCATAACACATCATTCCAATAGGTGGATCAACTATAGTTTGATGTGGTCTATCAACATGTGGTAGAGTTATAGTTCGATGATCACTTTCTAATACCAAAATACCTTTAGGATGGTTGGTTACATCTTTTTTATCTGTAATTATGATTCCATTATTTGAAGCTATTTCTTCGTTTGTATTTACTTCTACATTTATACTTCCTTGTTCTGTAAGGTCTATCCAATTATGACCATCATAATATTGGATTTTAGAATTATTAAGGTTTACTCTAAAAGTTCCTTCAACAGGGGAAACTGTGTTATAATGATAAGGTAAAACAATACCATTAATATTCCCTTTGCCGAAGTCTATTAACGAAGCTCCTCTTGCATCACTTCTTCCGAAACTTACTTGTGCATAATTAATAGAAGAAAGCCCAAATCCTATTATAAGAGTTAATTTAATTTTATTCATTATTGTACACAACTTGCAGTTAAACATTTCCATTCTGTTCCATTAAATAATTTGACACATTTATCAAATTGATCATAGATTATCATTCCTTCAATTCCTTGATTGTGATTTATAGCAGTGTTTGCTGATGAAACACTAGGAATTACAAAACCTTTTTCTTTTGACTCTAACACAAGGTTTCCACCATTAACATTGTTTGGCCAATTTGGGTTATTTTGAATTTGAGTTGTAATTCCTACATTTGAGGGAATTATATTTCCAGTCAATTGAGCAGGCTGATTACAAGCAATGGAAGAACATAAATTGTTAAAATCATCCATAACTTCTATATCCGATAAAATTGAATTTGTTACATGGATATAAGCAATATTAGTAGGAGATTGTTCGTCTCTTACACGTAAGTCGTCTTTAATAAATAAGATATTGCCATTAGCTGGAACTTTATATAATCCAGCTGAATCATTGTAAGTAGATACTTTTTTTCCGTTAATATAAACTGTAATGATATTTGTAGCACTATTACGAGATAGAGTTAGGTAAGTATATTCGGCGTGAGAATTAGATAATAAATCGTTCCCTACATTTCCATTAGGATAGAAGTTTAATCCATTAGAAAGTCTGTAGATTCCCGCATCAGATTCCCCGTCACTAAAATCTATAAGACGTGCCCAACCTCCTAAATAAGGATTTAAACGAAAATATAAGCTTATGGTATAATCATTATACAATTCACCAACACCATCATTAAATATTAAACCAGCATTATCAGCTACGAAATATACAGTTCTAGATACGCCACAGTTTATAACCTCATCTTTTATAAACTTATTATCCAAATGTTGATTAACATACGAGGTTGGAACAAGTTCGTTTTCTCCAGTTGAATCTTTTAAATTCATGAACATAGGGAAAGTTCGGTTCACTTTTCTTACACATAAATTTTTATAATTGTTAATAATTTCAGTAGATGTAAATGCTCTATTTTCAATTTTAATTTCACCAACAAAAGCTTTTTTATCATTAAAAAAAGTAAGAGGAGATTGTTTTGTAAATGAGAAATTATTGTTAGGATCAGCTATTTGACCAACAAAATTACCATTCATATAAATTTGTAAAACACCAGGGTTTTTAACAATTGTTAATAAGTTATAGTTATGAATCATCAAAGATGATAAACTTAAATTATTGGAAGTTGGGGAAAAATATAATCTGTCATTTTGGTAAGTGATAGAATTATTATTCCCAAAGTTTATTAATTGATTTACGTCAGATTTAGAAGCTACTTTAAAATACAGACTGATAGTAAATTTATTGTAAACAAAATAATCTTCATCTTCATAAATAAAGCCTTCACCTTGATTTAAAGTATAGAAAACTTTTCGATCTCCACAGTTTGTGTTTTTATCGGAATAAAAATTTTGTACATTGTATGAATCCAACGATGGTACAAAATTTAAATTTTTTGTGTTTGTTTGATTACTTAGATTTCCATTAAATTCAAACGATTCATTAACAATTTTTGGACAAAATTCATTTAGAGTTAATTTAATATCATCTAAATCTTTAATCGAATTTGAAATATTAAAATATTTAATTTTAATATTAGTTAATGCAGAATTTATATTGTTTAATAAATATACATCTCCATTTGCGTTAATAGCAATATCATTATTAATATCTAAAACAGTTCCCAAATATATTTTATCCGCATAAACTTTTATTTCTTTCGTAGATCCGTCTTTAATAAATGATAACAAATTGAATTCTTGTGAATCTTGTGCAGGAATATTAAAAGTATAATCATTTATGGAAGTTTTAACAAGTAATTGGTTTCCATTTTGATAAATTCCTTTGGCAGAATCATCAAAGCTTATTAATTTTATAGATGAAGTATTATTATTATGAAAATATAACTTCAAGGTAAAGTTGTAGTAATACATTCCATATCCATTGTTATATTTAATTTTAGATTTTGGATTTGCATTATAAGTGTAGGCTGATGTATTACAATTAGAAATTACATTGTTTGAATAATTATTTGAACTGTGTGAATTATCTACAGAGCTAACAATTAAAGGATTTGTATTAGATAAGTTATTTAATGTTTGATTAAATAAATAGGTATTATCAATAGTAACATTACATATTGATGTAAATTCATTTTTGATTTTATCCAGAGTATAAACTTCATTTGTATATTTGAATAAAGCTAATGATGTTGTAGAATTATCGTTTACCTTACAAATTTTAGCTTCATAGGTATCTAAAAATTTAAAAATTTTATCAGAATCTAAATACGTTCCCAATAAAATATTATTGCTATATATATTTATTTTATTATCAGAATCGTTTCTAGTAATTGCTAAATCAATCCAAGAATTTTCATCTTGTCGGTTTAGTGTAATATTACTTGTATTTCCACCAAAATATAATTTATTATTTACTAATGAAATTTTACGATTTGTACCATTATTAGAAAAATCTATTAACGAAATATTATTACTACTTGATGAAGGTTTAATTTTAAAAATAAAAGTATAATTTAAATCAGATTGCGATTTGTTTTTGAACGTTAAATCATTATTTGAATTAATTAGTAATGCATTACGATTTACTTGACAAGAAGGATCGTAAACTTGGCCAAAAGTCGTTGTTGATGAATTTGATAAGTTAGAAGAATTATCCGTATTATTTAAATTATTTAAAAACAAATAACTTTCTTCTAAAATAGGATTTGTAGCTTTCTCAAAAATCTTTCTAATTTCATCAGCAGTTTGTATATAGTTGGCCACGTTAATATATGCCACTTTCGCAACATTTTCTTCTCCTCCATTATCTTTAAAGAAAGTAAATTTTTTATCAGATTGAATTTTTAAAGCGTCAGAAGTATTCGTGTATTCTTTATAAAAATCTCCATTTATATAGATTCTTACTGTATTTGTTGATGCTTTTCTTGATATACCTATATGAGTATAATTATAGCCAGATTTTGGTAATAATGAAGGTCTATCATTAATTCCAGAACCATAAACGTAAAGTCCAGTTCCATATCTATATACACCACCTTCTAAATTTCCAAACATTTGGATTCGATTATAGCTAGTGTACGCAGGCATGTAATAGATTACATTATAAGTATAATCTTTAAAATTGTTAATATCGTCTATCGTATAAACTAAACCATCATTTGCCTGAGATTTATTGTAAACCTGTTGGGTTTTACTTCCGACTTTTACATAGTCTTGAATAAAGCTTCCTCCTGAATTGCTTAAAAGTTTTGTAAGATATTTGGCTCTACTTTCAGCTTTTAAATTTCCTTTAAAATAGAATTCGTCATTGATCTGTTGCCCATAGAGTAAATAAGTAAAAAAAAATAAGAATAAATAAAAATGTTGTTTTTTCATGAGTATTTGTAGTAAATTTTAACAAAATTATCCAATTAAGACTTATGATTTTTTAAAATACAGGGTTTAGGTAAAATTTTTAATCAATAAATATAACAATATAAGTAATTAGTAAACTTTTATTCTATTGTATTCTAGTGTTATTAATGATTTTATCGCTTAGTATATTTAATATCATACCAACAATAATAAATAAAATACCTAGAGCCAAGCTCAAAGTAAAGTCTTCTCCGAATAATATCACACTTACAGCAACTGCGACTACAGGCTCAAAAGCTCCTAAAATAGAAGTAGGTGTAGAACCAATGTATTTTATCGCATAGATTAATGCAATACTAGAAACGACGGTTGTTACAAACGCAAACGTGAAAAAATTAAATGCAAGGGAATAGGATGGTAATAAAAATGGATCTTTGTTGATTATCATTTTTACCGCATAATAACAGGTTGTAAATAGAAACGAATAAAAACTAAGCGTAAATCCTTTTAATTCTTTTACGTTTGATTTATTTACGGTTATAATATATAGTCCATAACTTAAAGCACTAATTAAAACAATTCCTAATCCGACTGGATTTAAATTAAATTCGCCATTTTTAAAACTCAATAATAATACACCTGCTAACACAAAACCAATGGAAATAATTACAGAATTTGTAATTTTTTCCTTGAAAAAAATAGCCATTATGATTGCAACAATTAGTGGATATATAAATAAAAAAGTGGAGGCGATACCTGGTGTCAAATAATCGTAAGCTAAGAAAAGTGTTTCTGCAGAAATCGCATATAATAAACCTAAAATGATTAACACAGGAATTTGTTTTATACAAATTTTAATCGATTGTTTTCTTATAAATAAATAGGTTCCTACAATTAGAGCAGAAAATAAAAAACGATAAAACAAAGTCGTGTCTAACGAAAAATTTGCTTGTTTAACGGGTATGATAAATAATGGAATTAATCCATAGGAGATGGATGAAAGTAATCCTAATGCGTAACCTTTGAATTTCATAATTGAAAAAAAACGAAGTTCGAAAATCGAACTTCGTTTAAAGTATTTATTATTTTCTTGTAAAATCTAAATCGTGGAAATCGTAACTAAAATCAGTCATTGGCGATATTGCTTTCATTTTAAATCCAGCTAATTTTCCATCTTTCATTTCAGCAAATACAAACGCATCGGCGTGGAAATAACGATTGTACCATTTCACAGCATACGTATTGTCTTTGTAGAAAAACATTTCTCCCGTTAATTGAGGCGAACGTTTAGATTCGAAAATTAACTTTCCTTTTTTCTCGTAAATTTCTACCTCACCAAACCAATTATCTTTAAAGGTTCCGATTAATGATTTTGTATCGACTTTTAATTTTTTATTTTTTTGATTTGCTTCAACAGTTTTCCAAACCTCATCTGTAATTCCGTCTGCTTCAGCAGTTCTCGATTTCATGATGTTATCATAAAATTCAACCCAATTTTTTTCAGGATTTCCTAAATAAAAATCTTTGATGGTATTTGAAACTGAATTAAAAGCTACGCCAGATTGCTGATTCGTTAATACGACAATTCCTAAATTCAATTGAGGATAAAAAATAGTTTGCGTTACGATTCCTTCCAATCCACCAGTGTGCGAAACTTCTAATTTTCCGCTAAAATCTTGTAATTGCCATCCTAATCCATACGCTTTGAATAATGAATTATAAGGTGTTGTAGTTGCAACTTTTTGTAATGTTTGTGGCGTAATCATTTCTTTCATTTGTTTTTCAGAAATGATTTGTTTTCCGTTTACTTTTCCTTTATCTAAATTGAATTGTAACCATTTGGCAACATCATCCACATTGGAGTAAATTCCGGCAGCGGCATCAAAAATTGTATTCGTGTAACGATCGATGACTTGTAATTTTCCATCAATCGGCACGTGTGGCGCAATCGCATTCTTTTTATCTTTTACCAAATGCCAATTAGCACCAGAATTCGTCATACCGATAGGTTCTAATAAACGTTTTGTGACAAAATCTGTCCATGATTGACCAGAAACTCTTTCGATAACTTCACCCGCGATGATGTACAATAAATTATCGTAATCATATTTCGAACGGAAATCTGAAACCGGTTTTAGATATTGAATATTGTTGATTATATCTTTTGGTGTGAAATTGTGTCCATCAGGCCAAACCATTAAATCGCCAGCGCCTAAACCTAATCCACTGCGGTGTGTTAATAAATCACGAATCGTAAATTCTTTCGTCACATAGTCGTTGTACATTTTGAATTCAGGAATGTGTTGAATGACTTTATCATCCCATTTAATTTTTCCTTCATCAACTAAAATAGCTAAAGCTGCTCCAGTAAATGCTTTTGAATTTGATGCGATTCCGAAGTTGGTTGAAGATTCAACTTTTTCTCCCGTTAAAATCGATTTCACACCATAACCTTTCGAATGAACAATTGTTCCATCTTTAATAACTGCAACAGCCATTCCAGGAACGTCAAATGTTTTCATGGCATTTTCTGCAACTTGATCAATTTTTTGATTCGAAATATTTTGTGCGAAAGCAATCGTAGAAGCTAACGTAATTGTTGTAAATAGTATATTTTTCATATTTAATGCTAAAAAAGGCTAAGTTAAAAAGATATTATATATTTCCGAGATGAGTAAATTTAAAACCATCATATTTCTTTAATCCATAGCCTAGTATACGATCGAATGCAATATGAGAAGTAATAATTAAACCTACCATCAAAACGGTATCTAAATTGTAAAAGTAGCCGATGGCACAAGTTAAAATACTTATAATATAATTGTGTGCGATGTTATAACAAATAGCTCCGATTTTATTTCCGAAAAAATATCCAATAGCTGCTAAATCTGGTGTGAAAAACAATACAGCAAACCAAACCCATGAAAAATTGAGATGAGTATAAATTGAAAATATTACAATAAATAAAGTAAGTTGTTCTAGTTTTAAAATGTTTTTCATAGCAGTTTACTTTATTAGTTAATTCATCTGGTAAATTGTTACATAAAAAAAGCCACTCGAATGAGTGGCTTTGAAATTTATATAAAAAAAACTTAGTCGTTTAATTTTAATACCGCTAAGAAGGCAGATTGTGGAACCTCTACACGTCCAATTTGACGCATTTTCTTCTTACCAGCTTTTTGTTTTTCTAATAATTTACGTTTACGAGAAATATCTCCACCGTAACATTTAGCCGTAACGTCTTTACGTAACGCTTTAATTGTTTCACGCGCAATAATTTTCGCACCAATCGCTGCTTGGATCGGAATATCGAATTGTTGACGTGGGATTAATTCGCGTAATTTCTCACACATTTTTTTACCAATATTGTAAGCGTTGTCTACGTGAATTAAAGCAGATAAAGCATCAACTACATCTCCGTGAATCATAATATCCACTTTAACTAATTTCGAAGCTTTCATTCCTGAAGGCGCGTAATCGAAAGAAGCATATCCTTTAGAAATTGATTTTAAACGATCATAGAAATCGAATACAACTTCAGCTAAAGGCATATTGAAAATCATTTCAACACGGTGCTGCGTTAGATATGTTTGAGATTGTAATTCTCCACGTTTTTCGATACATAAACTCATTACTGGTCCAACGAACTCAGATTTAGTAATGATTGCTGCACGAATATATGGCTCTTCTACACGGTTTAATCCAGATGGATCTGGTAATTCAGATGGATTATGTACGTGAATTGCTTTTTCTGGATCTTTTTCTAAGTACGCTTCGTACGATACGTTAGGTACAGTTGTAATTACTGTCATACCAAACTCACGCTCTAAACGCTCTTGAACGATTTCTAAGTGTAACATTCCTAAGAATCCACAACGGAAACCGAAACCTAAAGCAGCAGAAGATTCAGCCTCAAAAGTTAAAGAAGCATCATTTAAACGTAACTTCTCAATCGAAGCACGTAAATCTTCATAATCTTCAGTATCTACAGGATAAATACCGGCGAATACCATTGGTTTTACTTCTTCGAAACCATCGATTGCTTCAGCAGCAGGATTATCAACTAACGTGATTGTATCTCCAACTTTTACCTCAGACGCATCTTTAATTCCAGAAATAATGTAACCAACATCTCCAGTTTTAATCGTTTTCTTTTCTACTTGGTTTAATTTTAAAGTTCCAATTTCATCGGCAAAATATTTTTTATTTGTTGCCATGAATTTTACTTGGTCCCCTTTATTAATTTGTCCATTTACAACTTTGTAGAATGCCTCGATTCCACGGAAAGGATTATAAACAGAGTCAAAAATTAAAGCTTGTAATGGTGCATCAGGATCACCAACTGGTGCTGGAACTTTCTCGATGATTGTGTGTAATAATTCTAAAACACCTTCACCTGTTTTACCAGAACAACGTAAAACGTCTTCTGGATCACAACCTAATAAGTCAACAATATCATCAGTTACTTCTTCTGGATTTGCAGAAGGTAAATCGATTTTGTTTAATACAGGAATAATTTCTAAGTTATTCTCTAAAGCTAGATATAAGTTAGAAATTGTTTGTGCTTGGATACTTTGCGCAGCATCCACAATTAATAACGCTCCTTCACAAGCTGCAATCGAACGAGAAACCTCGTACGAGAAATCAACGTGACCAGGAGTGTCAATTAAATTTAAAATATATTTTTCACCATCTTTTTCATATTCCATTTGGATAGCGTGCGATTTAATCGTGATACCACGTTCGCGCTCCAAATCCATATCGTCTAACGTTTGATTTTGTAACTCACGGTCTGAAATCGTGTTAGTTACTTGTAATAGACGATCGGCCAAGGTACTTTTACCATGGTCAATATGGGCGATAATACAGAAATTACGGATATTTTTCATACTCTTCTTGTCGAATAGGCAAAAATAATCTTTTCCTTTCAGAGTACAAGTATTTTAGAAAAGATTATGAGTTTATTTTGAGATAAATATTGCCAATATGTTATAAAAATAGCCTCTGAAATATCAAAGGCTTTAATTTATTTATTTTGATTGGTGATATCTAAATCGATAATGAATCTGAAAATCGATGGGATTTCCATCTTTTTTAGCTGGAATAAATTTTTTACTTCTCGATTCGTAATGTTTTTTGACACGATAAATGTGTTTTAGAAAGAATTTAGCAGCTTCAGGATTACTATCTTTAGTATAACTAAAATTTGCTAAATCTCCGTTTTTAGTAACGGTAAAAACAAGTATAGTTTGATTGATATTATTATTTTCAATCCAAAAATGATCTTGTTCATAAAATTCAGATCTAATTTCATCTGTTAATCTTTCGTAGAAACATTTTTGTAATTCTTCATTTGTCTTTTGTTTCTGACATCCTGGATAAGTTGGGAATTTAAAGTTTTCTTGTGCTGAGGAAAAAGTAGCAGCAAAAATAAAAAGTAAATAAACTGTAAGTTTCATTTTGTAAAAATATCTAAATATTTTTTTTATTCATCCAATCAGTCAATTTTAATCCAATTTTTTCGTTTTCAATCAAAAACCCATCATGGCCATATTCTGAATCAATTTCATAATATTCAGTATTCGGAATATGATTGGCTAAAAATTGTTGTTCTTGTGGCGGACATAAAATATCCGAACTAATTCCCACTACTAATGTTGGAATTTTAATTTGATTCAAAATTTTCTCAACAGATTTTTTCCTTCCTCTTGCCAATTGATGCGAATCCATGGCCTCGGTTAATTTATAATAAGATAAAGCATCAAAACGATCAGCTAATTTTTGCGCTTGATATTTGATATAACTTGAAGATTTATGATTCTGAAAAATTTCTGAATCAGTATCACTTTGTTGATTTTTAAATAATTGATAATTACGATAAGTTAACATTCCAATTCCTCGAGCAGATTTCAATCCTTTATCTCCAATTCCTATTTCGCCTTTTGTCCATTCAGGATCCGCTTCGATAGCCATTCGTTGAGCGGTATGAATCGCTTTTCCCCAAGCACTTTCTTCCGCAGAAGTTGCAATCAAAAATAAATTTTCAATAGCAGATTGTTCAGTAATTGTCCATTCCAACGTTTGGTATCCGCCCATACTTCCTCCGATCAACAATTTAATTTTATCAATTTCTAAATAATTTTTTAAAAGTTGATGTGCTTTCACCATATCACGAACCGTAAAAAAAGGAAAATCAATCCCATATTTTTCATTATTTACTGGATTAATATCATTTGCATTTGATGATCCATATGGACTTCCTATAATGTTGGCACAAACGATAAAATATTTTTCAGGATCGAAAATTTTTCCTTCTCCAACTAATCCATTCCACCAATCCTGAGCGTCAGCTGAGGCTGTAAGTGCGTGACAAATCCATAAAACGTTCGATTTTTCACGATTTAATTTTCCATATGTATAATAAGCGATTTTTAATTCTGGTAAAATTCCGTCCATTTCTAAATGAAAAGGTTGAGATGACAGAAAAATTTGTTTCATTTTAATCGTTTTGGTTAAAAATATTTGCAGTGTATTGATTGCTATGTATTTAGGTAAAGTTAATTTGAAATAAGTAAATTGTAAAGCATTTCAAACAATATAAAATTTAGATTAAATATGCACAAAATTACCGCAGCCATTCGAACGCAAATAGAGCAAACGCAAGAACGTGAACACTCAAATCCTCTATTTTTAACAAGTAGTTTTTGTTACGATGATGCGGAACAAATGCGTGCTGTTTTTGCTGATGAGGTAGAAGCCAATATCTACAGTCGTTTTGTTAATCCCAATTCAACAGAATTAGAAGAAAAAATGGCCATTTTAGAAGGAACAGAAGCTGCATTTGCGGTTGCATCTGGAATGGCAGCAATTTCTTCTACGTTTTTGGCTTTGTTAAAACAAGGCGATACGATTTTAGCTTGTAATTCTATTTTCGGAAGTACGCACACTGTTTTAACGAAATATTTACCAAAATTCGGAATCCATCATCGTTATGTTTCGGTAACAGCGACGGAACAAGAATGGGAAAATGCAATAGATGATTCGGTAAAAATGATATTCTTAGAAACGCCTACTAATCCAGGTTTAGATATTATTGATTTGGAAATGGTTGGAAAAATTGCAAAAAAACATAACATTATTTTTGTAGTGGATAATTGTTTTGCAACACCTTTAATTCAGCAACCGCAACAATACGGTGCAGATTTGATTATTCATTCAGGTACAAAATGGATTGATGGTCAAGGTCGTGTTTTGGGTGGAATTGTTTGTGGAACAAAAGTGTTGATAAAAGAGGTTTATGCGTTTAGCCGTAGTTTTGGTCCATCACTTTCCCCATTTAATGCGTGGTTGTTGTCTAAAAGTTTAGAAACCTTAGATGTTCGTATGGAACGTCACGCTTCTAATGCGTTTTATTTAGCGCAACAATTAGAACATCATCCTAAAATAAAATGGTTAAAATATCCACAATTACCTTCTCATCCTCAACATGAAATTGCAATGAAGCAAATGAAAAATGGTGGAGCTTTAGTAGTTTTTAATTTAAAGGGTGGAGTTGAAGCGGGAAGAAATTTCTTGAATAAGTTAAAAATGTTATCGCTAACTGCAAATTTAGGTGATACCAGAAGTATTGCCTCGCATCCAGCAAGTACAACGCACGCCAAACTAACAGACGAAGAACGAATGATGGTAAATATTACACCTGGTTTAATTCGAATTTCGGTTGGTTTAGAACATCGCGACGATATTTTAGCGGATATTTTACAGGCTTTAGAAGATTAATAATTCTTAAATAAAAATAAAAAACGCCTCAACTAATTGAGGCTTTTTTTATTTTGAACCACTTAAAGTGACTAATTGAAACTTAAAATCTAAAATACTTACTTCTTCATTACCTTTTTCATCATAAATTATGGATGCTTCTTCAGCGCGCTGAAATTTATAGTTTTGAGGTAAACCAAATTTTTGAATCAAAGGATCATACTTTAAATTTTCTTTTGTTCTGGAATTATAATAAGTCAATGCTGTTTTGAGATCAAATAATAAAGAATCAGAGATTTCAAACAATTGTCCATTTTTAGTCATCAGACGTTCGTCGTAGATGCACGAACAATATTTATCTTCTCCGACAAAAAAGCTAAAATCACTTGAACAAGCATTGCTTTCTTTCGAAGGTTTTAAATTTTCTAGACGATCAATAATCGAGTTAAATTCTATTGCTTTAATTAAAACGATTTCAGAATCTTTATTAAAATAAGCTTCATTTTCTCCACATTTTGGTGGAATATTATACTCTAAATCATTAGGAGGAAATGAAGCGATAATATCTTTTTTTTCTATCGGTTGTCTGCAGGAGGTGAAAAGGATAATACTAAATAGTTTTAAAATAATATACTTCATAAATAACACTTAAACTTTAATATAAATCTTTTTCTGATCTAACCAATAAGCCAAAGCGCAAAAGAAACCTAAAAAGATTAATGAATAAACAAAAGATCCAATTTCGGGAATTCCAGGAATTTTGGCACAAATCGTTTCGTAGAACCAACCCAAAGGAGAAATGTATTTCATTTGACCTTCTTCATTTAAACCATTTTCGATTCTGATTATACCTAATAAACGAGGAAATAATCCACTAAATGCAAAAATGAACAGCGGATTTTTACCAAAAACATCAAAGAATTTCATTATGCCATTTTTGATGTTCAGAATTTCGATGAACCAAATCATCGTTGCAATGGTGATTAAAGATAATCCTGTGGTGTGAACGACATACGAACTGCTCCAAATCTTTTTATTGTACGGAAATTCTAATTGCCAAAAATAACCAATAACTAAAGCGATTGTTCCTAAAACAAATAAACCTGCAACTAAACGATAATTCGGTTGATTGGTTTCAGGTAAAGCTTTGTTTAGCCACTTTATATTTCCTTGTTTATTGATGAAAATACCGGCTAGATAACCTAATAAAACTTGTGGAATCGCATTGATTGTACTGTATAAACCTTCGGGATCAAAAGGGATGGATTCGCCTTTGTAAATATGTGCTAAACCTAAAATTTGTGTATCGATTCTGGTTCCGATAAATCCTTCAATCGAATAAGGATCAATTCCGCCTAATAATTTTGTGAGCATCCAATAAGCAACTAAAATCAAGCCAGAAATCCATAACACTATTTTCTCTTTGAAATAAAAAGCGATTACAGATGCGAAGAAATAGGCTATCGCAATACGTTGTAAAACACCCATAATTCGGATTCCACTTTCGGGCGAATCTTGCCACGTTCTAAAAATGATTTCATTATTCTCCCATTTTAAAAAAGGAAACCAATTGATAAAAAGTCCGATTAAGAAAATGATGATGGTACGTTTGATAACTTTTTTCCAAAATTCAGTTGGTGGTTGTTGCTTGAAACGTGGTATTACAAATGCCATCGCATTACCAACGGCAAATAAGAAGAATGGAAAAACTAAATCAGTTGGTGTACAACCGTGCCAATCGGCGTGTTTTAAAGGTGCAAACATAAAACTCCAAGTTCCTGGATTGTTGACCAATATCATCAAAGCAACGGTTGCGCCTCGAAACACATCAAGAGAATAATAGCGTGGTGGTTTCATTTATAGTTCAATAAGGTTTAAAAATAAAAAATCCACGCTAAATACTAGCGTGGATTTTAAAATATATCATTAAAAAGATTTTAGTAACCGTGTAAGTTTACATCGTCTGTCGATTTTATCTCTACTTGTTTACCCATTTTCTTTTGTATCACTTTAAAATGGTGTAAATCTTCTTCTGTTAACAATGTAATTGCTTTACCAGTTTTATTTGCACGACCTGTACGACCAATACGGTGAACATAATCTAATGGCGAACGTGGTAATTCGTAATTAATAACTGTTGGTAAACCTTCTATGTGAATACCACGACCAATTAAATCTGTGGCAACCAAAACACGAATATCGCCTAATTTAAAATCTTCTAAATTATCCAATCTGGCACCCTGTGATTTTTTAGAGTGAATTGCCATTGCTTTGATTTTATTTTTCTTTAATTTTTCAACCAAATTATCCGCAGTACGCGTAGAAGAAACAAACACTAAAACTTGTTCTAATTCTTGCGATTTAATTAAATAGCGTAAAAATGGACCTTTCGTTTCTGCATCAATTTTATAAGCTATTTGTTCGATATTTTCTATCGTTTCTTCTTTGTCATCGTTTTTAACTTCGATAACTTCAGGATTAATTTTTAAAGTAGATTTAATTTCTTCTACCTTATCATTTAAAGTTGCCGAAAATAAAATAGATTGTTTTTTTGCTGGTAAAGCTTTTAAAATTTTAGCCATTTCATCGCCAAAACCTAATTGAAACATTTTATCAGCTTCGTCAATAATTAAATATTGTAATTGATCTAATGTAAATGCATTGTGCTCCATTAAATCTAATAATCGACCAGGCGTTGCAATTAAGATTTCAGTTCCATATAAATTTTTCATTTGTGGATTAATCGAAGTTCCTCCGTAAACTGCTTGTGTCTGTACTTCGCGACGTAAAGCTTCTTGTAATCCTGCAAAAGTTTGTTCAATTTGTACCGCTAATTCACGCGTTGGAACTAAAATTAAAGCTTTGATTGCTCTTGATTTTTCGTACTGTTGATGCTGAATTTTTTGTAATAAAGGAGCTACAAAACATAAAGTTTTACCTGAACCAGTTTTTGCAATTCCCATGACGTCTTTTCCTTTTAAAATAGAAGGAATAGTTTGTTCCTGAATTTCGAAAGGTTTTAAAAATCCAAGTTTAGAAATTGATTTTGCGATATATGGTGATAATCCTAATTTTTCGAACGACATAAATATAATTAAGTTACAAAGATAAGGTTTTAGATAGGAATTTGCTTCAATTAAAAAAAACCATCTTATAAGTAGATGGTTTTGAGATTTATAATTGATTTAAAAAATTATCAACTTGATGTTCTGGCGTTGCCCAAGAGGTAACTAATCGAATGGCAGAAGAGTCTTCATCGATTTTTTGCCAAACAAAAAATTCAAAACGTTCTTGTAATTGATTAATCAAATGATTTGGAAGAATTGGAAAAATTTGATTTGATGATGGTTCATTTAAAAAATTAAATCCTTTCGTAGAAATACCATCGGCTAATTTTTTGGCCATCGCATTTGCGTGAATTCCCATTTCGAAGAATAAATTATTTTTAAATAATTCAGCAAACTGAATTCCTATTAACCTTCCTTTAGCTAACATTCCGCCACGTTGTTTGATGTGAAAACGGAAATTCTCATTCAAATCTTGATTATTTATAATTATTGCTTCACCAATTAAAGCTCCATTTTTAGTTCCGCCAATGTAAAATACATCCGATAGATTAGCCAAATCTTCTAAAGTTAAATCGCATGTTGAAGAAGTTAAAGCCGAACCCAATCTTGCTCCATCCACAAATAAATACAAATTATTTTCTTGACAAAATTGATATAATTCCGTTAATTCTGATTTAGAATAAACACTTCCAACTTCTGTTGAATTTGAAATATATACCATTTTTGGTTTTACCATGTGTTCATCAGTATGCTGATTTAAAACTTCTTGGATTTGTGATGGATTAATTTTTCCGTTATCTGTATTTATGGTATTTACTTTATGACCTGTTGCTTCTATAGCGCCAGTTTCATGCACAGCAATATGTCCAGATTCTGCAGCAATAACAGATTCGTACGGCCGAAGTATAGCAGCAATAACAATTAAATTTGCTTGTGTACCGCCCGAAACAAAATGAATGGCAGAATCTCTTTGAATATATTCTTTTATTAAAGCTCGTGCTTCATTACAAAAAATATCCTCACCATAACCAACAGTTTGCTGAAGATTGGTTTCGATAATACGTTGCAAAATTGCAGGATGAGCTCCTTCGCTGTAATCGTTTTTAAAACTGTATTTTGTCAAAATAGAAGATGTAAATTTGAGTATAAAATTAAGAATTCCTAAATTATTCCAGATTTAGATTTTAATTTTCTTTTAAAATAAAATTATTATGAAGGTATTAGTTGTTGAAGATGAAATAGAATTACAAAAAACAATCATAGATTTTTTGACTCAAGAAAAAATTCTTGTAGAAACGGCGAGTACTTATAAAGAAGGTTTGGATAAGATTATTTCTTTTGATTACGATTGTATTTTATTGGATATGATGTTGCCAGACGGAAATGGAATGAATTTATTAAAGGAGTTACGCAAATCAAATAAAAATACATCTGTAATTATTTTGTCTGCCAAAGATTCTGTGGATGATAAAGTAGAAGGTTTGTTAGTTGGTGCGGATGATTATTTGGCAAAACCTTTTCATTTCGCAGAACTTTATGCGCGAATAAAAGTTGCTATCAGAAAGAATGCTCAACAAGGAGAAAATAGTATTAATTATAAAAATATCGAATTATTTCCGGATGATAGAAGAGTTTTGATTAACTCAACAGAAATTAAATTGAATCGAAAAGAATATGATTTACTGTATTATTTCTTGCTACGACCAGAAAAAGTTTTTCAGAAAACTACGTTAGCAGAGAGCGTTTGGGGCGATCATATCGAAATGGTTGATAATTTAGATTTTATTTATTCGCAGATTAAAAATTTACGAAAAAAATTAAAAGATTCAGGTTCCGAAGCAGATTTACAAGCTGTTTATGGTGTCGGATATAAATTGATATAAGGATGAAAATTTCATTAAAAAATTATACGTTCAGATACTTAACCATTTCGCTTTTAGCTGTTATTGGAATTTGGGCTTTTTTATTTCATTCATTCATTTTAGATGAGGTTTACGATAATGTTGATGACGGTTTAAAAAATCAGAAAATAGAAATTATCAGGCAATCGTACTTGAATGATGAAATCGTAAAAACAAACGAATTTGGTTTAGCACAATTCAGAATTTTACCCGTAAATATTAATGAGTACAATGAAATAAATCGATTTTCAAACGAATTAGTTTTTATGCCTTATGATGGGGAAGAAGAACCTTATCGTATACTTCGTACAGGATTTTATGGGAAAAATGGGGAACCTTATTCGTTAGAAATTAGGACTTCTACTGTAGAGGAAGGCGATTTGATTTATGATCTAACGTTATCTTTAATTGTACTTTATCTTGTTATTTTGATTAGTATTTTATTGATTAATCATATAGGATTAAATAAAGCATTATTACCTTTTAAATTAATTTTGAAGCAATTGCAAACCTATCGTTTTGGGGAGGCAAATCAATTAGAAAAAATAGAAACGAACGTGCTCGAATTTAATATTCTGCAAAACGAAATTTCTACGATGATTGACCGAAACGAAAAAGTATTTAAAGATCAGAAATTATTTATAGAAAATGCTTCTCACGAGTTGCAAACGCCAATTGCTATTGCGTCTAATAAAATAGACTTGATTTTGGAAAACGAAAAATTAGACGAATCAACCTATCTTCAATTGGTTGAAACTAAAAAATCGTTGTGGCGAATGGTAAATCTTAATAAGTCTTTATTAATGCTTTCTCGTATCGAAAATCAACAATATAAAACGCAGGAAAAGCTAGATTTTATTCCAATTTTGAATGAACTTTTAGAGGATTTTGAAATGATATTTGAATCGAATGAAATTAATATAGAAACAAATCTTTCTGAAAATTTCTTTGTTCAATTTAATCAAGATTTAGCGCGAATTCTAATTTCAAATCTATTAAGAAATGCAATTAAACATAATAATCAAAACAAGATTATAAAAGTTGAATCCAATGCAAATGAATTAATTTTTTCAAATTCAAGTGATGCAAATGAATTAAATTTAGATTTGATTTACAACCGTTTTTACAAACAAGGATCACATTCGGATAGTAATGGATTAGGACTATCAATCGTACAAACGATCATCAATAATCAAAACACGTTGCAGTTGGATTATCGATTTGAAAATGGACTTCATCAATTTATTTTAAAAAAAATATAGAAAATTAATTTATTCCTAATTCTTTCCTAAATCACCTCATAGCTTTGTCCTATCAAATTAAAAAATCAAGGTTATGAAAAAGTTAGTTAGTTTATTATTAATCGTGTTAGGAACATCAGCATTTGCACAAGAGCAAGTTGTTCAGTTTAACCAATTACCTTCAAAAGGTCAAAAATTTATTTCACAATATTTCCAAAAAGGACAAGTTAGTACAGTTATTTTGGATAATGATTACATCTCTAAAGATTATGATGTTTTGATGGCAAATGGTACTAAAATTGAATTTGACGGAAACGGAAATTGGAAAGAAGTTGACGGAAATCGTAATGCAATCCCAACTGGTTTTGCTCCGAAAAATATAGCAGCTTACGTCAAAAAAAGTTTTCCAAATACTAAGATTGTTAAAATCGAAAAGAATAAATTTTCTTATGATGTAGAATTATCTAATGGATTAGATTTAGTATTCGATACGAAAGGAAATTTTAAAAGAATTGATGATTAAAAATAAGAGGAGAAAGTCCAACCCAATAGGTTGGACTTTTTTATTTTTCACGGCTTTCTAACATCGGAACAAACTTGAAATTTCCGAATTCGTACATCTCAAAATTTTCCTCATTTAATCTTAAAATTGAAATCATTTTTTGTGATTCATTTCCAATCGGAATTACCATTATTCCTCCAATTTTTAATTGTTTTAATAATTCTTTAGGAATTTCTGGCGCACCAGCTGTAACTATAATTTTGTCAAAAGGTGCATAAGTTGGTAATCCTTTATAACCATCGCCATACGTTTGATAACGAGGTTCGAAATGGATATTTTTTAAGATGATTTTTGAAAAATCGTATAATTCCTTTTGTCTTTCTATGGTGAAAACTTCGGCTCCCATAGCAACTAAAACTGCTGTTTGATAACCACTTCCAGTTCCAATTTCTAATACTTTATCCAATGGTTGAATATCTAATAATTGCGTTTGAAATGCAACCGTATATGGATGAGATATAGTTTGACCAGCTGCAATTGGAAATGCTTCGTCTATATAAGCATATTCTGAAAATGCACTGTCAAGAAACAAATGACGTGGAATTTGGTTAATGGCATTTAAAACTTGTTTGTTATCAATTCCTTTGGAAATCAATAAATCAACAAGCATTTTTCTTCTTCCTTGGCTTTTAAAATCGTCTATAGACATCTTCCAAAATTTTTACAAAAATGCATTAAATACAACATATTCTCATTAATTTTATCGCAAATTCTACACGAAATGTTAAAAGTAGGCGTAATCGGTGCTGGACACCTTGGGAAAATACATTTAAAATTATTAAATCAATCTGAAAAATACGAATTAGTTGGATTCTTTGATTCATTTGAAGAGAATGGAAAAAAAGTTGAAGCTGAATTTGGATATAAGTATTTCCAGTCGATGGACGAGTTGATGGATGCAGTAGATGTTGTGGATATTGTAACACCTACTTTATCGCATTACGATGTTGCTGTAAAAGCGATAGAAAAAGGAAAACACTTCTTTGTTGAAAAACCAATCACGAATACTTTAGAGGAAGCAAATTCATTAATAGAATTGTCGAATGCAAAAGGTTTAAAAGCACAAGTTGGACATGTAGAACGTTTTAATCCTGCATTTACATCTGCTTTACCACATATTGGTGAGCCTTTGTTTATTGAAACTCATCGCTTGGCAGAATTTAATCCTCGTGGAACTGATGTTCCGGTTGTTTTAGATTTAATGATTCATGATTTGGATGTGATTTTATCGATTGTAAAATCAGAAATTAAATCGATTCATTCTTCAGGCGTTTCAGTTATTTCTGATACACCAGATATTTCTAACGCACGTATCGAGTTTGAAAATGGTTGCGTAGTAAATGTTTCAACCTCTCGTATGTCGATGAAGAACATGCGTAAAATGCGTATTTTTCAGCGAGATGCCTATATTTCAATCGATTTCTTAGAAAAGAAAACTGAAATCATTAAAATGCATCAAGCACCAGAAAATCCTTCTGAATATGCGATGATTTGGCAAAATGATAAAGGTGATCGTAAGGAAATTGCTTTCGAACATCCAGAAGTTTTACCTAATAATGCAATTTTAGATGAATTAGAAGCTTTTGCAGATTCTATTGTTAATGATTTACCAATCAAGGTTTCGTTAGAAGATGGTCGCAATGCTTTAAAAGTTGCTTTAGAGATTATCAATTATTTTGAAAAATCTCAACAAGTCATTCAAAACCAAAACATAGAAAAAGAATAATTTTTTAAATAAAAACACAAGAAAATGAAAAACATTACTGTAATTGGAGCAGGTACAATGGGGAATGGAATTGCTCACGTTTTTGCACAATCAGGATTTAAAGTAAACTTAGTAGATGTTGCACAAGCAAGTTTAGATAAAGGTATGGCTACTATTGCTGGTAATTTGGATCGTATGTTAGCGAAAGAAAAAATTACGGCAGAAGATAAGGCTAATACTTTAGCAAATATTACCACTTTTTTAAGTGTTGAAGAAGGAGCAAAAGAAGCTGATTTAGTAGTAGAAGCTGCAACTGAAAACATTGATTTAAAATTGAAAATATTTCAACAATTAGACGCTGTTGCTCCTGCGCATGCTGTATTAGCATCAAACACCTCTTCAATTTCTATCACAAAAATTGCATCTGTTACAAAACGTCCAGAGCAAGTTATTGGAATGCATTTTATGAATCCAGTTCCGATGATGAAATTGGTTGAAATTATTAGAGGATACAGTACTTCTGATAAGGTTACAACTGCAATTATGGAAATGTCTAAACAATTAGATAAAATTCCAGTAGAAGTAAACGATTATCCAGGTTTTATCGCTAACCGTATTTTAATGCCAATGATCAACGAAGCTATTTATTCTTTATATGAAGGAGTTGCAGGTGTTGAGGAAATAGATCAAGTTATGAAATTAGGAATGGCACACCCAATGGGACCATTACAATTAGCTGATTTTATTGGTTTAGATGTTTGTTTATCGATTTTAGAAGTTCTTTACGATGGATTCAAAAATCCGAAGTATGCTCCATGTCCATTATTAGTGAATATGGTAACTGCTGGTAAAATGGGAGTTAAGTCTGGTGAAGGATTCTACGATTATTCAGAATCTAAAAAAGCTGAGAAGCTTGCAAAGCAATTTGCAAAATAAATAACATAAAGCTTATGGAGTAAATAAATATTTATCTTACTTTTAACATTAATTAACACATTAACACTAATAACACATGAGAAAAACGCTAATTGCATTGGCTTCGCTATGCAGTTTTAGTGGGGTTTCTTTTGCTCAAAATAACACAGGTATCGTGAACTATGTTTGTTCTAACGATGCATTTGCAGCAGGACCCCCTCAAGCAACTACTTTTGATGTAGGCTCTACTTGTGCACCTACTGCATATTCTAATCGTATTGTATTTTATTTAGTTAAAATTCGTTCAGGATCTACTTTTACATTCGAAGTACAATCAGATGATCAACGAGATTACGACTTTATGTCGTGGCAAAATCCACCATTACCTGATGTTGGAAATATTTCCGTAGATGACATTAACAATTTACCATTAGCTGACCGTGGAAACCGTAATGCGGGTGGAAATTCAGGTCGTATCGGTTTACGTTTAAATGCACCGACTTTATGTCAAGGTGTAGCTGGTGATGGTTTCGAACGTCACTATGATGTACAACCAGGAGACGTAATTTTAATTGGTATTGACCGTTGGAGTTCAGACACAGGATTCAGTATTTCATTTGGTGGAGATGCAGACCTGGATTGTTCTATTACAGTTCCAGGGGAACACTTCAATAAATGTGATTCTGGAGATGGAACAGCAACTTGGGATTTAGAACCGATTGCTTTAAGTCTTATGGATGATGATCCTGCGTTATACTACAGAGTTTTCACAGATCAAGAGGAAGCTGAAACAGGTGTTGGAACACCTTTAACTTCGATGATTTATACAGCGCATAAGGATAACAATCCTAATCCATTATACTTCAGAGTTGAAAACTTTATTACAGGTGAAGCTGAAGTTACACGTATGAATTTTAACGTTGTAGATCCACCTTCATTTGATGATTTAGATGTTCCATTTTGTGATACTGAAGCTGCTGGAGAAGGAGCTGAACCAGTTGATTTAATCAATATTTTTAATGTATTAGTTGATAATAGAGAAGGTTATACTGCTTCTTACTTTACAACGCGTGAAGATGCTGAAGCGGAAACTAACGCTATTGCAACACCAAATGCATTCGTGGTTAGTAATGCTTCAAAAGCATTTATCCGTATTAAAAACGAGTATGATTGTTTTACAATTGTAGAGGTAACTTTTAACAATACAAGTAATACTGTAAACAATGCAGTTTTAGAATATTGTGATTCATTGGAAGATGGATTAGGTGTTGAAACAGTGAATTTACGTAATGCAGAAGCTCAAATTTTGGGTGGAATTACAAATGCAACAGTTAAATACTATCCAACTCGTGAGGATGCTGAAAATGGCACAAATGAGATTGAAAATGCTTCATCTTACTTAACTCCATTTAATACAAAAGTTTATGCTTCTATTTTAAACTTAGGTGGATGTACTTCTATTGCTGAAATTGATATTCAGATGACAGATATGGAAGGTGTTGCAAATGCTACTTTAGAAATTTGTGATTCATTTACGGATGGTTTAGGTGTAGAAGTTGTAGATTTAACATTAGCTGCTCCACAGTTAATCGGAAATTTACAAGGTGCAACAATTATGTATTATCCAACTGAAGATGATGCTTTAGCAAATACAAATCAAATTGATAACCCAACAGCATATAACTTAACTATCGGAAACGATGTTTATGTTCGTGTTATTAATGAAGACGAATGTTCTACAGTTGCAAAAATTTCTTTCACTTTAAGAGATTTAACTGGAATTACAGAACCAATCATTACATATTGTGATACATTAACAGATGGTTTAGGTGTAGAAATTGTAAACTTAACTGTAGTTGAAGCTGAAATTTTACAAGCTTATCCAGGAGTTTCATTTATTTACTATGCTAATTTAGCAGATGCTGAATCTAATGTTAACCCAATTACAGAACCAACAACTTACAACTATACAGCTGGAACTACAGCTTATGTAAGAGTTGTTGATCCACAAGGTTGTTCATCAATCGTGGTAATTCGTTTTGAAGTTTCTGAATTAACAGGAGCACAAAATGCTACAATTACTTTCTGTGATACTCCAGAAGATGGAGAAGGAATGGAAGTGGTAGATTTAACATCAGCTCAAGCTCAATTAGCTGGTTCTATTGCTAATCCAAGCTACATTTATTATCCAACTGCTATTGATGCAGAAAATAATACAAACCCAATTGCAGATCCTACAAACTACTTATTAACAATAGGTAACCAAGTTTATGTTCGTGTGATTGATGCAAACGGATGTTCATCTGTTCAATCAATTGATTTTGCATTAACTGAATTAGAAGTTTCATTAGGAGATGCTTTTGCAATCTGTGACGGAAATGTTCCAATTCGTGCAACTACAAATATTCAAGGTGAATCATTATCATACAAATGGTTCTTTAACGGAGAAGAAGTTGTAGGTGAAACAGGAGAAACTTTCACAGTTACAGTTCCAGGTACATACGGTGTTGAAGTGGTTTCAGCTTCAGGATGTAGAGGTACTCAAGAAATTGTTGTTACAGAAGGTGTAGGTGCAACTATTACAGATATTACTATTAACGAAAGAATGGTAACTGTAACAGCAACATCAGAAGCTATGCCTTTACAGTATAGTTTAGACGGAATCAACTGGCAGGATTCTAACACATTTACTAATGTTCCAGGTGGACAATATGTAATATTTGTTAAGAATGCTGATGGATGTATTACAACAAGAGAATTCTCTATATTCTCTATTCCAACTATGTTTACTCCAAACGGTGATGGTATCAATGATACTTGGAGAATTGTAGGTATCGAAATGTACCAAGGTTCTTCAGTAGAAATCTACGATCGTACAGGACGTTTATTAGTGGAAAAACGTATTGATTCAAATGTAATTTGGGACGGATTCTATGCAGATGGTAAAAAAGCTCCATCTACAGATTATTGGTATGTTATTAAATTAACTGATGGACGCAAGTTCACAGGAAGTGTAACAGTTAAGAGTCGTGTTGCAAAAGATAACAACAATTAATAAGTATTAATTCAGTATCTCAAATTATGAAAAAGATTAAACACGTACTATCAGTACTTACAATATTTGCTGCTTCGGCAGCATTTGCTCAGTCAAGTTTACCATTTGATGAGCAATACTTTACATCAGAAAAGTTTTTAATTAATCCAGCTTTTGCGGGGATTACTGATGATATTGCATTTAAAGTTTCTCATAGAAGACAATGGGATAATTTACCAAACTCGCCAGAAACTACAATTGCTAGTTTACACGGTGTAGTGGTAGATCGTTTAGCTGTTGGAGCATATTTTATGAAAGATAGAAATGGAAACACTTCTACCAACACATTTAATTTAGCAGCTGCATATCACATTCCAATTGGAGAATTTGAAAATCGTCAAGATGGTCAATTCTCATTCGGTTCATCTTTAAGCTTTGCAGGGATTCGTTTTGATGGTCAACCAGAAGATTTAAATGATCCTGTTTACATGGATCAATCTACAGTTTTTGTTCCTTATTTAAATTTAGGAGCTTCTGTACAATACAAAGGTTGGACATTAGCAGCATCTGTTTTAGACATTCCTTTAAGTTATAATTCGCCAATGGTAAATGAATTAGAGCCAAGTCCAATGTTCTATTACGGGATGTTAGGTAAAAGATTAAACATTTCTTCTAATTTCGAATTAGAACCAATGGTTGCTTACCGTATGAATGAAGAGAGTGAAAGTCGTTTAGATGCTAACTTAAGAGCAAAATTCAGAGTTAATGAAAATGCAGTTTGGGTTGGAGCTAATTACCGTACAGATTTTTGGGGTGATAATAACCAAGCTACTGCTATTTCGCCAGCAGTTGGAGCTGAAATCGGACGTTTTAATGTCGGAGCTTCTTACAACATCGGTTTATCTGATATTTCTAACGAAGGAAATAACGGATTTTCGATTAGCGTAGGTTATAACATCGAGAATTTCTTTAGTCCAAATCATCAATAATTCATTCGAACCGTATAAAAGAAACAAATGAAAAAATTATTATTGACAGCGGTTGCTTTGATTGGATTATTTGGTAATCAAGCGCAAGCGCAGAATACAACAAAAAAATGGTATGTGTCTACAGGGGCACATGCTGTTAACCATAACAGTGTACGTGGTATGTTTGATCAATTTTTCGTTACAGATAATTGGTCGGCAGTTCCACCACCATCACAATTAACAATTGCTAGAACTTTAAATAGCTCATTCGCAGTTGATGTACAAGCTTCTATCGGAGAGGTTGATAACTTTAGATTAAACCACAACAACGAATTTATGTCGTTAGTTGGTGCTGGTTTACGTTATAAATTAACGAATGGTTATATCTTGAATGAAGAATCATGGTTTGATCCTTATTTACGTGCCGGAGCTAATTTTTATCGTCATCCTTATCGTGGAATTCATTTCGACGGTGGACAAGATGTTGAAGGTGAAATCATGGGGAACGAACAAAATGCCCATAACAATTTCTTTGCCGTATCAGGTGGTGCCGGAATTAACTTTTGGATTTGGCAAAAAGTTGGTTTAAATATCGAAACACAATATGTTTGGGTACCAGCAATGGAATCAGATTACATCGATTTCTTCCAAGTGAAAGCAGGTGTTGCCTTCAGATTCGGAGAAAAAGTTTGTAAAGACCGTGACAAAGACGGAGTTTGCGATGATGAAGATGCATGTCCAGACGAACCAGGAATCAGAACAGAAGATCCAAGAACAAATGGATGTCCTGATAAAGATAAAGACGGTGTATTCGATTTCGAAGATGCTTGTCCAGACGAGTTTGGTTTAGTAGAATTCCAAGGTTGTCCTGATCGTGATGGAGATAAAATTATCGATAAAGATGATAAGTGTCCAGATGAGGCTTGTCCAGAAGGATTTGAAACAGGTGAATACACTTGTGAGCAAGGTTGTAAAGTTGAAAAACCAAAACCAATCGAGCCACCAGTTGTTATTCCAGATCCAGTAGTAATTCCAGAATTTAGCAACGTATTATTCGAATACAATAAATCTGAATTAACTGTTGATGGTAAAGCAAGTGCTAAAATTGCAGCTGAAATTATCAAACAAAAAGGTGGTAATTACTTCGTAGATGGATTCGCTGATAGCATCGGTTCTGATAATTATAACATGAACTTATCAAGAAAACGTGCAGAAGCAGTACGTCAAGCATTAATTGCTGAAGGAATTAAACCAGAACAATTAGAAGTTCGCGCATTTGGTGAGAAACATCCAAAATGTACTAACGATACAGACGAAGGTAGAGCATGTAACCGTCGTGTGGTTGTTCTTGAAAAATATTAATCAAACGTTTTTCAAACTATAAAAAAAGGTCATCCAATTGGATGACCTTTTTATTTATAAATAATAAAGATTTTTTTATTAACCTTTAATTGCTGCAATTGCAGCTTCATAAGATGGTTCTTGAGCAATTTCAGGAACTTGTTCAGTATAAATCACTTCTCCATCAGGATTCACAACTACAACAGCACGGCTTAATAATCCAGCCAATGGTCCTTCAACCATTTTTACACCATAGTTATTAGCAAAGTCGTCTGATTTGTAATCTGCTAACGAAATTACATCATTTAATCCTTCAGCACCACAGAAACGAGCTTGTGCAAATGGTAAATCTTTAGAGATACATAATACTACAGTATTTTCTAAAGTTGATAATTCTTGATTAAAAGTACGAACAGATTGTGCGCAGATTCCTGTATCTACACTAGGAAATATATTTAATACAACGTATTTTCCTGCGTAATCTTTTAAAGATTTAGAACTTAAGTCAGATGCAGTTAATTCAAATTCAGGAGCATTTGTTCCTACTTTAGGCAACTCACCATTTGTGTGAATTGGATTTCCTTTAAATGTAATTTGAGCCATAATATTTTGATAATTTTTGGTATTTAAATCAGGATAAATTTAATCAAATTCTGAAGAGAATAAATTATCTTCGCAAGAAGATTAGATTTTACACACAAATAATTCACAAATATTATGCAACTTTCAAAGCGTCTACAAAATTTAAAACCTTCGGCTACAATTGCGATGTCTACAAAGGCAAGAGAATTAAAAGCGCAAGGATTAGACATTATTAGTTTAAGTATCGGGGAACCTGATTTTAATACGCCAGATTTCATTAAAGATGCTGCTAAAAAAGCATTAGACGAAAATTATACAGCTTATACACCAATTGCTGGTTATCCAGAATTAAAAGAAGCAATTATCACAAAATTTAAACGTGATAATAATATTGAGTACACTCAAAATCAAATTGTTGTTTCTACTGGAGCAAAACAATCGATTTATAATGTATTACAGGCTATTGTAGACGATGGTGATGAGGTTGTAATTCCAACGCCTTATTGGGTTTCTTACTCTGATATTGTTGAATTATCAGGTGGAACACCAGTTTTTGTTGAAGCGACTTTAGAAAATGATTTTAAAATTACGCCAGCACAATTAGAGGCTTCTATTACTGATAAAACAAAAGCGATTATATATTCTTCTCCTTGTAACCCTTCAGGATCGGTTTATACAAAAGAAGAATTACAAGGTTTAGCTACAGTTTTAGCAAAACACCCGAATGTAATTATTATATCTGATGAAATTTATGAACACATTGTTTACGGTGAAAAAAATGTAAGTATTGCATCTTTCCCAGAAGTTTACAACCAAACAGTTACTGTTAATGGATTAGCAAAAGCCTTTGCAATGACAGGTTGGAGAATTGGTTTCATCGGTGCACCAGCTTGGTTAGCAAAAGCATGTGAAACATTACAAGGTCAAGTTACTTCTGGAACAAATTCTATTGCACAGCGTGCAGCTATTACAGCTTTAGAAGCAGATCCGTCATCTGTAAAATACATGATTGATGCTTTTGCAGAACGTCGTGAGTTAATGATTGGTTGGGCGAAAGAAATTCCAGGTTTTAAAGTAAACGAACCAAAAGGAGCATTCTATTTATTCCCAGATGTATCTGAAACTTTCGGAAAAACATACAACGGGGTAACAATTAATAATGCAGATGATTTAGCATTATATATTTTAGAATATGCACAAGTAGCAATCGTTTCAGGTTCTGCATTTGGATCTAAAGAATGTATTCGTATTTCTTACGCGGCATCTGTAGAAGAATTACAAGAAGCAATGGCTCGTATTAAAAAGGCATTATCTTAATATTGTCTAAAGAAAATATTTAAAAAAACCTCAAACTTTTGTTTGAGGTTTTTTATTTTTAGTTGAATGAAAAATATAATTTTTAATTTTTTAGGTTTAATTATTACTGGATTTTTAGCCTACGGATTATCCTTTTATTGGATATTTTATGGATTGACCTTTACAAAAGGAGATAAGTATAATTTTGAAGTTTATTTTTTGACCTTTTTTATACTTATGATTTATATTTTACTGCTATTTTTTCTCTTCAAATTAATCAAAGAAGCTTCAAAATTCATTCAAACTGAAAAAAAATAAAAAATATTTTAAAATTTATTTTTTTGTACATCAATTAATTAGCCTTTTAGAGCCAGAAAACTTAAAAAATATTTCAAAAAAGATTTGGTATAGTCCGAAATATGCTCTTATATTTGCACCACTAAAAACAAGGCGAGGTAGCTCAGATGGTTAGAGCGCAGGATTCATAACCCTGAGGTCGGCAGTTCGATTCTGCTCTTCGCTACGACCTCAAAAGCAGATTCATTACGAATCTGCTTTTTTTTTTGATGAAATATTAACAGTGTTCTGACGATAATCATCATTTAAATCGTTCAATTTCACTAAATTTGCGATCAATTTAGTCGTATTCTAAATAAGTTTTAAACAAAATGATTCAAACAGATATAATTATTATCGGTGCTGGACCAACAGGATTATTCGCTGTGTTCGAAGCAGGTTTATTAAAATTAAGATGTCACATTATAGATGCGTTACCTCAACCAGGAGGTCAGTTAGCAGAGTTATATCCTAAAAAACCTATTTTCGATATTCCAGGTTATCCATCAGTTGGTGCAGGAGAATTAATTGATAATTTGATGGAACAAATTAAACAATTTGAGCCAGGATTTACTTTAGCTGAACAAGCTACTACAATTGATAAACAAGAAGACGGTACTTTTATCGTTACTACAAATAAAGGAACGCAAGTTCATGGTAAAGCTGTTGCAATTGCAGGTGGTTTAGGTTCTTTCGAGCCTCGTAAACCTTTAATTGATAATTTAGCAGCTTACGAAGAAAAAGGAGTGGAGTATTTTGTGAAAAACCCAGAACAATTCCGCGACAAAAAAATTGTAATTGCTGGAGGAGGAGATTCAGCGTTAGATTGGTCTATTTTCTTAGCAGAAGTGGCTGCAGAGGTAACTTTAATCCATCGTCGTAACGAATTCCGTGGAGCTTTAGATTCTGTGGATAAAGTAATCGAATTAAAGAAACAAGGTAAAATCAACTTAATTACGCCAGCTGAGGTTGTCGGAATCAAAGGTGATGGAAAAGTTGAAGCTTTAGTGATCGAGAAAGAAGGTGAAACTTTTGATATCGATACAGATTATTTTATTCCGTTATTTGGTTTATCTCCAAAATTAGGTCCTATTGCAAATTGGGGATTAGAAATTGAGAAAAACGCGATTAAAGTGGATAACTCTTTAGATTATCAAACGAATATCGAAGGAATTTACGCGATTGGAGATGTAAATACATATCCAGGAAAATTAAAATTAATTTTATGTGGATTCCACGAAGCAACTTTAATGTGTCAATCAGTTTATAACAAATTAAACCCAGGAAAGAAATTTGTGTTAAAATATACAACAGTTTCTGGAGTGGATGGTTTTGACGGAACACGTAAAGAAGCTGAAAAAGCAGTTGTAAAAGCAATTGATTAATATCAATTTAAACATATCATAAAAGGAGCTCTTCGAGCTCCTTTTTTTATTGAGTTAATTATTTATAATCATATATTTGAGTTAATTAACACAATATATATAAAATGAAAAAAATAATATTTTCGGCTTTTATATTATCTGGAGTATTTTCTAATGCCCAGAATTATACAAATATTAATCTGGAACTATATAATGATGGATCTGACAATGCAGAATCAAAGCCTAATAATTTCTTGAAATTAGGAAACAAAATGGTTTTTGAAGCGAATAATTATGATACTCATTTATATTCTCATGAAAATGGAGTATTTAATTCGGTTAAAAGAACGCATGATGGCATCGAAATACATGATTTTAAAGTACTTATTCCTAAAAACGATAATGAGTTATATTTTATAGGAAGAATTAGAAACGGAAATAATTATACACTAAATGTATTTCATACAGGGCTTACTAATGAAACGACTCGTTGGTTACAGGAAGTAGAAGGTCCTGATCAGTTTACGGTGGTTAATGAAAAGTTATATTACGTAGATAAAGGTGAGTATAGGAATAATGCGACTGCTATCTCTTATAGTGATGGTACTTTAGAAGGTACTGGAACATTGGATACAGAATTACCACTTTCGAAAATTTATGATTTAAAAAGCTACAATAATCAACTTTATTTTAGTGCTAAAATAAATACGATTTCCCAAGTATTTAAACTTTCTTCGACTGGAGAAATTGTTCAACTAACCAATTTTACGGATGAAAATTTTACGATTCATGATTATATTGTAAAAGATGAATCTATTGAATTGATAAATACGATTGGAAACACAATTAACAATCAAGTTGTGGTTAGTGATTGTATTGATGGAAATTGTACAACAATAGCAACTCAGAATAACCAAAGAAGTCGTTTTACTAGTGAATCAAACAATAAAAATATCATAAAACTAGATGATGATATTTTTTATGTTATGGCGCAGATGGATAATGGTGATTTCTCTGAGTTAGATTTTTTTAGAATCACATCCAATACTTTAATTCCTTTGGAGTTTGTGCGTACAGGTTTTACGATAAATCCAGATGTGTCAAAAATTTTTGATCCTGTTAAATTAAATAACGAATGGTTTATTCCGACAGTTGGTATTCATAGTTTGATAAAAATTAAAGACAATAAAACGCATTTAATTGTTGATGAATATCGAAATACATATGGGAGTACTATTGTATCAACACCAAATCATATATACATTGGAGGAGATAGCTATATTTATAAAAGTGATGGAACCAGAGGAGGAACCACTATGGTAACAGCATATTTTACTTATGCGAATTCGGATGTATATGAAATGAAAAGAAATCTTATAGGATTTGATGGTGAAAATATTTTTTATCAAAAAGATAATGTTAATGTAGGTTATGAACCATGGATCTATAATACAATTACAGGAGAACATCGTTTATTTGAGGATATTAATTTAAAAGGGAATTTTGTAATTCGTCAATTTAAGAATAGAGGAAATCACCTTTTGGCTACATTAGGAAACTTAGAACTTTTAAAAATTTCTCATCCAAATATTCAAATTGAAAGATTTCCCTTTTCATTGCAATTAAATAGTTCAAGTTTTAGTCAATATTCGACTAAATATAAAAATAAAAATAATGTCAATTATTATATCCATGAAGATGAAGTTAATAGTAGTCATCACAGTGTTTATAAGGAAAATTTAGCGACAAACACCTACGATTTATTATATAGAAACCAACGTTACTATCAAGACTTTGGTTTTATGGAAGCTGATATTTACGGTGAATATTTTTATTTTAAAGGAGAGAATCCACAGACGACAGGGAAATTTAAATTATATTTTAATCCATTAAATTCTACCGAAAATAACATTGTTTCAAATTTACCAAATGAACAAGATTATACGTTAACTGATTCTTTTTTAGGTTTATTTGAGTTGAATGGTGATTATTATTTTTCTGCTTCAGGAACGAATAACGGAACCTTAATGCGTACAAATTTAGGAGGTCCTACTGCCGAAATTGCACATCAATTTAGACAAGGAACTGATATAAATAAATCCCGAATTTTAGCTAAAATTAATGGTGAATTAATCGTTAATTATAATCAGAATTTATATAAATACAATGGTGTTAGTATGAATCAGTATAATGAAGGAAATGGATTTGACTATTATTCAGAAAATGAAATTACGGGTTTAAATCAAGCTGTTTTTAACGATAAAATGTTAGTTTATAAAAATACTAATTTAACAGGTATTTACGAAGTTTGGATAGTTGATGATACAGAATCTGTGAATCTTGACTTGTTTACTACATCAAAAAAAATGAATAAATTTATAAAATGTAACAACAAGGTTTATTTTGTAACTGATGATAATATTTTATACGAAACTGACGGAACAGCTAGTGGAACAATGCCAATTGATGCCTTAGATAATTCCTTAGCAAATAGAGACAATTCTGTTAGATGTATCAACGATAATTTATTTTTTATTAATACTTCTGAACTTAACACTTTTGGAGTTATTAATCAAGAAGGTCGTAGAGATTATCGTGTTACCGGTAATTATAAAACGTTATTAAGACAAACAACTAATCATATTCTTACTGATATTGAAGTATTGGATGATAAAATTTATGCAATTTTATCAACAAATCAAACAGGAAAACGATTGTTTTCTGGAGATGCGAATCAGTTAAATTTAACTAGTTTATCAACATCAGATTCTACCTCTGAAGATCCTGGAAAAAAGCAAACAAAATTAAAAATCTATCCAAATCCAGTGGGTAATGAATTAAACGTAAAGTTGAGCCAAAACGAAATTGTTAATACGATTGATATTGTTGATATGAACGGTAAGAGATTTAATAACCCAAACTATTCGATTTTAAATAATCAATTAAAAATATCAACAAATCAACTTTTAGAAGGTTTATATTTTATAAAAATTTCAACCGATAAATCAACTTATTCTAATCAATTTATAAAAAAATAACATGAAAAAATTATTTGCATTCCTTTTTGGGATTTCTTTTTTTGCATTAACAAATGCTCAAAATTCAGCGGTTGATTTTTATGTTCATGATTTAGATAAGAGTGAAGGAGTTATTTATAATAAGCTTAAATTTGGATCGACTTATAATTTCTTGATTGATCATTCTCATAATTTTTATTATATGGATCATCAACTTAAACGAACTACTCGAATTCCAATTCAACCATATTTTCTTTATACAGATAATATCATTAATGCCGATAATGAATTTTTCAGAATCAATTCTTCAGCTAGTCAATTGTCAAGAATTTTATTTGGAGGCTCAGAGGAAGTGATTATAGGAAATGTTTCAGGATTGAAAGAACTTGGAAGTTTTCAAGGGCAAAAATATATTTCTTTCGAACAAGGAGAGCGAACTAAATTTGGACGATTAGATAGAAATGGATTTCATGAATTAGTTACTACTCATGCTAGTTTATTTAAAAATAGCGAATTACACGATAACTATTTCATCTCACTTTATTATAACAAAGTAGTTGTTTATAATATATTAGATGGGACATCTTTTACTTATCCTTTTGTTTCAACATACACTTTTAATTCGTCAGAAAATCACGAAATTGCGTATTTTAATAATAAATTATACTTTAATACAGTTGATGTTGAACGTACATTGATAGGATTAAAATCGAATATTCTTGATCTTCGTACTAATACTGTTTCAGTTAATACAAGTTTCCAAAATTTATACACAAAAATTATAAAGGTTAATGATAAAGGTGTCTTTAAGATTAATCCAAACTCTACACGTTTACATGTAATTAATCCAGATGAATCAATACAAACAGTGGAATTGCCGTATGTGATTCCAGAAACAGATTTTTATCGTGAAAATTATATTGGTGATGATCGTTTGATTATAAAACATAATGGTGCTAGAGGCTATGTTGAAGTAAATGTGGCAACATATACGGCAACAAAACACGATGCTTTAGAAGGAGTTTCAACTCCAATCGCAATTAGTGGGGACGAAATATATTATTTACGTAATAATAAATTATATATCTACAATGCAGTTACAAGAGTAAGTACATTATATAGTGATGAATTATCTGTAATAAAAATTTTTGAAAAAAATGGTGATGAAATTTTTATTAATGCATCATTACCAAAAACTGGTTATGAAATGTATTCTATAAATGTTAATACTAAAGATTTAACTTTTTATGGAGATGCGAATAACGAGCCTATAAGTTATCCGAAAAGATTTTATGATATTAATGGTAAAACTATTGTTTTAGGTATATTAAACGCATTTGTAACAGAAGGAACTCCTCAAAGTACTCGAATGTTAGAAAGTGATAATAATCTTGTTCACAATGATGAAGATCTCTCTTTAAAAGTGAATAACAATATTATCTTTTCATGTAAACCAATAGGAAGCCATGAGTATCAAAATGATTTATGTGTTATTGATGGAAATAATTTTGAGTTTAAGCAATTAAGTAATGATTCTAATAATAATGTAAAAGTTATAGATCTTTTAGCAGCTGGTGCTACAAAAGCTTATTTTATTGGAGAAACTCTTCAACACGGTAAAGAACTATGGGTTTCTGATGGTACCTTAAATGGTACTCGAATGGTAAAGGACATTACTTTAGGTGCTAATTCCACGGAAATTGAAATTTTATATAGTAAAGAAACTATTATTGGAGATAAATTTTATTTTATTAAAATTTATAGAATTGGTAATAATTTGCGAAAAGAATTATGGGTTTCTGACGGTACTTCTCAAGGAACATATAAATTAAAAGATATCACATCATTAACTACGTCAAGCTCGTATTTAACAGCATATTTAGTATCGGCGAAAGGAAATAATTTATTATTTACAAAACGAGATCCAAATATTCAAAATAGTAATTTAGGTTTATATCAACTTAATTTAGAAACTTTAGCAGAAACTAAATTATCCAATCTGAAAGATGATTATGGTTTTCGAGATATTGTTGTACAAGATGATAATATTTATTTTACTGAAAAAATTTCAATTTTTAATAATGGATTTTCAAGAATTAATGCTAGAACATTAGAAAAAAGAATTTACGAATCATCTTTTTTTGTAAGAGACGATACAAAAACAATAAGAGATTGTCAGGATTATATGTTGTATGATGATGGTGCTTTTGATTCTCAATTATTTGTTTTTAATAACAGAACAAATAGGAAACTACAACTTCCACATACATACGATCCGTACACTTTAACATCAATGTGTATTAATGGTCGTTTAGTTTTATCCGGGAATACGGATGGTATGGATTCACATTTTGTAACAATTTCAGACGATAGTTTTAATTTTCATCCTGTAACATTAAATGGAAATAGATATTCAAATCGTGTGAGTTTAATGTATTACAATGAATCGACGAATAAAATGTATTCGAGATCAGAGAGTGAAATTGTAGAAGCGGCAGGAGAATTATTAATAACTGATTTCGATCTAGAGCCTTTTACTTTGTCTTTGGCGAATTTAGATGATCCGAATAAAAAATCTTTAGTGTCTATTTATCCAAATCCGACTTCTAGAGAATTATTTATTTCTCCAAAAGATGTCACAATTTTAGATTATTCTATTTATGATTTAACGGGAAGAGAAATTAAATCATTTATTAATAAATCAGACGGAAATATTAAAATTGATGTTTCTGATTTTCTAAAAGGAATTTACATCATCAATGTAAATACAACTAAAGGAAAAGAATCAAAGAAATTAATTGTTAAATAAAAAAGGAGCTCATCGAGCTCCTTTTTTATTTATGAATATTCTTAATCTCCATCAATCAAACGTCCTAATCCACCTAAAATAGAACCTTCACCTTGCGATGATCCACCAGCTGATGGAGCATGAGCGATTATTCGATCCGCTAATCGGCTAAATGGTAACGACTGTACGTAAACAGTTCCAGGTCCGCGTAAAGTTGCAAAGAAAACACCTTCCCCACCGAATAAAGTATTTTTAATTCCACCAACAAATTCGATGTCGTAATCAACCGTTTGTTCAAAACCAACAATACAACCTGTATCTACTTTTAAAACTTCTCCTGGTTGTAAAACTTTTTTGTGTAATGTTCCTCCAGCGTGAATAAATGACATTCCATTTCCTTCTAATTTTTGCATAATGAAACCTTCTCCACCAAAAATACCAGTTCCAATTTTACGGTTAAATTCAATTCCAACCGAAACTCCTTTTGCAGCAGCTAAAAAAGCATCTTTTTGACAGATGAATTTACCATTAAACTCTTGCAAATCAATCGGAATAATTTTTCCTGGATAAGGTGAAGCAAAAGAAACTTTCTTTTTTCCTTGTCCATAATTCGTATAAGTGGTCATGAATAATCCTTCGCCCGTTAGCATACGTTTACCGGCATTCATCAATTTCCCGAAAATTCCTCCTGTTTGTTTTGAACCGTCACCGAAGATCGTCTCCATTTTAATACCATCTTCCATCATCATAAAGCTTCCAGCTTCGGCAATAACCGTTTCTTGCGGATCCAATTCGATTTCTACGAATTGCATTTCTTCTCCAAAAATTTCGTAATCTATTTCGTGTGCATTCATAACTTTTCAATTTTTATTGTTAGTAGCAAAAATGCACATTTTGTAACAAGAATTATTTTAAATTAATTCTAAAATTTACACAATCATTATAATCCTTTTTTAGTGGCTTAACTATTCTTATTTTTGTAAGAAGAATAAATGAAATGGCAGATATAAAAATTACTATTATAGATCGTGAAGGAGTTTCTCATGAAGTAGATGCTCCGACAGATATGAATATGAATGTGATGGAATTAGTTCGTGCATACGAATTAGCACCAGAAGGTACAATCGGTGTTTGTGGTGGTATGGCGATGTGTGCTTCTTGCCAATGTTACGTTCATACGCCAGAAGTAAATTTACCTGAAATGACACCAGACGAAGATGCTATGTTAGGAGAAGCATTCAATGTACAAGATAATTCTCGTTTAGGATGTCAGTTACATATCAATGAAGATATGGACGGATTGGTGGTAGAATTAGCGCCAGAATATTAATTATTGTGTTTTACGTAGTATGTGATACGATCTACGTGAACTTAATTTTGCGTTTACCGTAAGACGTAAAACGTAATACTTAAAACTTATTAAATGAATCAAGATAAAAGATTATTTCTTTTAGATGCTTATGCCTTAATTTTTAGAGGGTATTATGCATTCATCAAAAATCCACGCATCAATTCGAAAGGATTCAATACTTCTGCAGTAATGGGGTTTATGAATTCTCTTTTCGATGTTTTACGTCGCGAACAACCAACACATTTAGCTGTTGTTTTTGATGTTGGTGAAGCAACTGTTCGTACCGTTGATTATGCTGAATACAAAGGTAATCGTGACGAAACGCCAGAAGCAATCCGTGAAGGTGTTCCTGTAATTCAGGAATTATTGCACGCTTTAAAGATTCCAGTTTTATTTGCTGAAGGTTACGAGGCAGATGATGTCATTGGAACTTTAGCTAAAAAGGCAGAACAACACGGTTATGTAACATATATGGTGACGCCTGATAAGGATTTTGGGCAATTAGTTTCTGATAATATCAAAATGTATCGTCCACCTGCAAATGGAAAAGGCGTTGAGATTTGGGGTATCGAAGAAATCAAAGAAAAATTTGGTGTAGATGAACCAATCCAAGTGATTGATTATTTAGGAATGATGGGTGATGCTGTGGATAATATTCCAGGATTACCAGGAGTTGGAGCAAAAACAGCAAGTAAATACATCAAAGAATTTGGTTCGTTAGAAAATCTTTTAGCAAATACACATTTATTAAAAGGTAAGGCAAAAGAGAAAATCGAAGCGAATAAAGAATTAGGTCTTTTATCAAAGAAATTAGCAACAATTCTTATCGATGCGCCAGTTGATTTTGATGAAGAAGATTTATTAGTTTGTCCACCAGATTTAGATAAAGTAACGGAGTTATTTAATGAATTAGAATTCCGTCGTATGCTAGAAACGGTGTATAAAATCTATGGTTTAGATGCATCAGGAATTATTCAGGAAGCGCAAGAAGAAATCTCGAAAGCGTCTCAAGAAAATGTAGCTTCAGATCCAGCTGGACAACAGTCTTTGTTTGATTTTACTTCGGACAAAGAAATTGTTCCACAAAATTCGGTTTATACGAATGCTGCTTCAACCGATCATTTTTATCAATTAATTGATACGCCAAAAGCTAGAAATTTATTGATTAAAAAATTAAATGGTTTAACAGAATTTTGTTTTGATACAGAAACCACTTCATTAGAAGCGTTGGAAGCAGAATTGGTTGGAATCTCATTTTCTTACGAAAAAGGTAAAGGATATTACGTTCCGTTCCCTTCGGATTTTGATGCAGCTCAAGCATTAATCAATGAATTTAAAGATGTTTTAGAAAATGAATCAATAGCTAAAATTGGTCAAAATCTAAAATACGATATTAAAGTATTGGCAAAATATGGTGTGGAAGTGAAAGGAAATAACTTCGATACAATGATTGCGCATTACTTAATTAATCCTGATATGCGCCATAACATGGATGTTTTATCAGAAACATATTTGAATTATCAACCAATTAAAATCGAAGAATTAATCGGTAAAAAAGGAAAGAATCAAAAGGTTTTTAATGAGGTAGAATTAGATACGCAAACTGAATATGCAGTGGAAGATGCGGATATTACTTATCAATTAAAAACATTGTTTCAACCGGAATTGGTTAAGGCAAATACCTATAAATTATTTACAGATTTGGAAATGCCATTGATGCAAGTTTTAGCTGAAATGGAATTGGAAGGAATTAATTTAGATGTTCCATTCTTAAAAGAATTATCTGTTAAGCATCAAGCGAAATTAGAAGAATTAGAAGCTAAAATTCACGCAGATGCAGGTGAAGAATTTAATTTAAATTCGCCTCGTCAATTGGGTGAAATTTTATTTGATAAATTAGAATTAGATCCGAAAGCGAAAAAGACAAAAACAGGTCAATACGCAACAGGAGAAGAAGTAATTTCTAAATTAAAAGATAAACATCCGATTATCAATGATATTTTACAATATCGTCAGTTGCAAAAATTAAAATCGACTTATATTGATGCTTTACCAGAATTGGTAAATCCAAAAACAGGTCGTGTGCATACAACATATATGCAAACAGTTGCAGCAACAGGTCGTTTATCTTCAACAAATCCTAATTTACAGAATATTCCGATTCGTTCGGAAGAAGGACAACAAATTCGTAAAGCATTTGTGGCAAGAGATGAAAATCACGTGATTATTTCTGCCGATTATTCGCAAATAGAATTACGTTTAATCGCTCAAATGTCGCAAGATCCTGCGATGGTTGAGGCTTTTAAAAGTGGAGAAGATATTCACGCTTCAACGGCTGCCAAAGTTTTCAATGTCGCTTTAGATGAGGTAACGCGTGAACAACGTAGCCAAGCAAAAACGGTCAATTTTGGAATTATCTACGGGGTTTCTGCTTTTGGTTTAGCGGATCAAGCTAATGTTTCTCGTAAAGAAGCGAAAGAATTGATTGATGCTTATTATCAAACGTATCCAACGTTAAAATCGTACATCGAAAAACAAGTAGATATCGCACGAGAACAAGGTTTTGTAGAAACTTTGATGGGACGTCGTCGTTATTTGAAAGATATTAATTCGAGAAATGGAGTTGTTCGTTCGCACGCTGAAAGAAATGCTGTAAATGCACCAATCCAAGGTACAGCAGCAGATATCGTGAAAATGGCAATGATTGAAATTCAACGTGAATTGAAGAAAAACTTTAAAACAAAAATGCTTTTACAAGTGCATGATGAGTTAATTTTTGATGCGCCAAAAGATGAATTAGAAGCCGTATCAAAAATGATTAAGGAAAAGATGGAAGCAGCAGCTTCTTTCGATGTTCCTTTAATTGCCGAGGTTGGAGTAGGAGCCAACTGGTACGAAGCACATTAATCAAATTTTAAATAAATTAAAAATCCATGCTGAAAAGTATGGATTTTTTTATTTTAAGAATATTTAATAATTGATTAAAAATGTATATTTAGCGCACTAAAACTAAAATTCATGAAACAATTTTTACTATTATTTTTTCTAGTGTTTATGCAAGTTACAAGTTGGGCACAACAAATTGATCGTTTTCCAATTTATCCAGGTTGTGAAAGATATATGAAAGACAATCAAAAATTGAATGGATGTTTCCAAGAAAGATTAGCTGCAGATTTAAAATTATATACTAAAAATCCTATCAATAAAAAATCTGAAGAAAAAACTGAAATGGTTAAAATTTCTTTTGTTGTGGATCAGAAAGGATATATGAAAAATTTTGAATTAGTAGAAAGTGAGAGTGAGGAATCTTCTAAAAAATTAATGAAAAGATTGAATGAATTGGCTAAATATAACGAAGAAAAAAAGCGTAAAATTGAGCCTGCATCTTACAGAAAAAGACCTGTTCAGTTTAAAATTACATATGTAGGGTTACAGAATATTTAAAACTTACATATTTTTTGTAAATATAGTAAAGAAGCATATTCTTACATTTAAGAAATAGTTATATATTCGTCATAACCAACTAATATGTAACTGTATGAGAAATTTTTCTCTCGTTTTTATCATTCTTGTCTTGCTGATTTCTTGTAAAAAAGAAGTTGTTTTGGCAATAAATTCTCAAGAAGATTTAGATAAAAATATTACTAATTCTTATATCAAAGTAGCTTACGATACGGAAAGTCTTGACATGAAAACTTGTAATGATTTTTCGTTTGAATTTAAAGATGTGGAAGTGATAAAATTAAGTAAATCCGATTTTAATTCTATTTCTGAAGGATTGATAAAATCTAAATTAAATTCAAATCAAAACCTTTCTGGAGCAGATTTTTATGTGGAATACAGAGGGTATAAATTTTGTTTGAATCATTTGGGCAACATTATCCGAAATAATAGAAAAATGGAAGATAATCCTGAATTAGCGTATTTGATTAAAACTAAATCAAAATATTATAATCAGTTTTCTGAAGCTGATTTAGTAAAAAAAGATTCGCTAATAGCTTGGTATGATTTACCATTTAATCACAAATCTAACGACAGTATAGCCTTGCAAAATAAGATAGCAACTAAGAAAAATGTTATCCTTACATTTTAAAAATATTCAATAAAAATAAAAAATCCCGTTAAGAACGGGATTTTATTTTATTATAAAGGTTTTCTAACAACAGGTAGAATTTCGCCTTTTTCTAAACAATATTTTTCAACATCCGATGCCGGAATTTGTTTTGTGTAGTCTACTTGTTCTACAATAAAACCTGCATTTTCCAGACGTTTGTAATAATCCATTCCGTAAACACGAACGTGATCATATTGACCAAACTCGCGACGACGATCTTCTTTTGAAGTGATTGTAGGATCTTCGTAAGTAACTTCTCTCTGGTACGAAATAGGCACTTGTAAAATTCCCCAACCTCCTGGTTTCATTACTCTGAACAATTCAGACATTGCTTTTGCATCATCAGGAATATGCTCTAACACGTGATTACAGAAAATAACATCGTATGAATTATCTTCAAAAGGTAAATCACAAATATCAGCTTTTACATCAGCCAAAGGAGATTCTAAATCGCTGGTTGTATAATCTAAATGTTTTAAATTTCTGAAACGTTTGATAAACGATTGCTCGGGTGCGATATGTAAAACTTTAGCCGATTTCGTAAAAAAATCCGTTTCGTTTTTCAAATATAACCACATCAAACGGTGTCTTTCTAAAGAATAAGTTCCAGGAGAAAGTACATTATCACGTTGATTTTCGTAACCGTATGGTAATAAATTTTTGTACCCTTGATTATCAATTGGATCTACAAAACGATTCCCTCGCATGTACCAAACAATAAATGGTCGAACAATGTAACTTCCTTGGATTAACAAAGGACGTGGAACAATGTTCATGATTTTTTTAAATGCCGTTTTCACTAAAAGAAATTATAGCTTATGGTTTAAATAAAAATGGAGTTTCTTCGTCAGATACAATTCCTAATGCATCATAAATGTATTGGAATGTAGATAATAATTTTGGTTTCCCATCTACAACACAAACATCATGTTCGAAGTGTGCTGAATATTTATTATCACGAGTTGTAACTGTCCAACCATCTTTATGGAATTTAACTTTTTCAGTTCCCATATTTGTCATTGGTTCGATCGCTAAAACTAATCCGTTTTCAATTTTTTTACCAGTTCCTTTTTTTCCGTAATTTGGAACTTGAGGATCTTCGTGCATTTTACGACCTAAGCCATGTCCAACTAATTCTCGAACGATTCCGTAACCTTCTTTTTCACAATGAACTTGAATTGCGTTTCCGATATCGCCAATACGATTACCTTTTTGCATTTGCTCAATTCCTTTGTATAAAGATTCTTTCGTAACACGTAATAATTTTTCAGCTTCAGCATCAATTTCACCAACAGCAAAAGTATATGCGTGGTCACCGTAAAAATCATTCATGTACACACCACAATCTACAGAAAGAATATCGCCTTCTTGTATTGGTGTATCGTTTGGAATACCGTGAACAACTTGTTCGTTCGGAGAAATACATAAGTTTTTAGGAAAATCATACATTCCTAGAAATGCAGGATATCCACCGTTATCACGAATGAATTCACCGCCTAATTTATCTAAATAATTAGTAGTGATTCCTGGTTTGATTTCTTTTGCTAACATACCTAATGTTTTAGACACTAATTGTGCACTTAGGTACATTAATTCTAATTCTTCTTTACTTTTTAAATGTATCATAATCCAAAAAATCCTCTCTTTTTTTTCTTACGCACAGGTTCTGTACCATGCTCGTGAAGAGAAAATTCTATTTTTTTTGTTATAATTTGATAAACTTCGCCCCAACCAGGGAATCCACCTAAATTTCTATCGTCAATAAAAATATCAGCATTAATTTTTCGACTTGCTTTAGATTCGTCAAAATCTTCACCTATAAAACTGTTGTTAATTCCGTAGAATTCAATCCCATTATTAGTACAAAATTCAACAGCTTCTTCTAAAGCTTTTCCACTTCTGTAAGTCCAAAGCGTTAAACGATATCCGTCGTTTTGTAATTGTTTTAAAGTTTCGAAAGCAAATAATTTTGGTTTTCCAATTGCAGGATATTTATCATCTACAATGGTTCCGTCAAAATCAACAGCGATAATTTTATTAGTCATACTTATTAGGTTTAGTTATGTCTATATTTAGTTTTTTTCTACAATAATGTTTCCAGTCATTTCTGATGGAATCTCAATTCCCATTAAGGTAAGGATTGTCGGTGCAATATCTCCTAATTTTCCATGAGAAACGTTCCATTCATTTTCTTTTTGAGCTAAAATAAAAGGAACTTGGTTTGTTGTATGTTGCGTATTTGGCGATCCATCTTCATTTTGCATAAAATCTGAATTTCCATGATCTGCAAGAATTACAACTTTATAATTTTTTTCAATTGCTAACGTAACAATTTTTTCTGTACAAGAATCTACAACTTCAGCTGCTTTTATAGCGGCTTCCATTACACCTGTATGTCCAACCATATCTGTGTTTGCAAAATTTAAACAGATAAAATCAGCTGATTCATTTTCAATTTCAGGTAATATTGCATTGGTAATATCATACGCTGCCATTTCTGGCTTTAAATCGTAAGTTGCAACATCGCGAGGAGAAGCACATAAAATACGTTTCTCACCAATAAATTCTTTTTCTCGTCCTCCAGAAAAGAAGAATGTAACGTGTGGATATTTTTCAGTTTCAGCAATTCTGATTTGCTTTTTACCTGCAGTTTCCAAAACTTCACCTAAAGTGTTTTTTACATTACTATCGCTAAATAAAACTTCAACATTTTGATATGTTTCGTCATATTGCGTCATTGTAATGTATTTCACATTTAATGGTTGCATGTTATATTCAGGATAAGCTTGCTGAGTTAAAACTTCCGTAATTTCTCGACCTCTATCTGTTCTGAAATTAAAGCAAAGTACAACGTCGCCTTCTTCTATTTTAGCGATTGGTTCGTATTTTTCATCAGATACGATAATTGGCTGAATAAATTCGTCTGTAATATCTTTCTCGTAAGAATCTTCAATGGCTTGTAAAGGATAAGCAGTTTTTAAACCTTCTGCATTAACCATTGCATCATAAGCAAGTTTTACACGTTCCCATCTTTTGTCACGATCCATGGCATAATATCTTCCTGTAATAGAAGCTAATTTCCCAGTTGATTGCTCCATATGTTGCAAAAGATCTGAAATGAATCCTAAACCAGATTTAGGATCACAATCACGACCATCTGTAAATGCATGTACAAATACATTTTCGTTAAGCCCAGCTTTATTAGCGGCATCTAAAAGACCTTTTAGATGATTGATGTGAGAATGAACTCCACCATCGGATACTAAGCCGATAAAATGAACTTTTTTATTGTTATTTAATGCATAATCAAAAGCGTTTTTCAAGATAGGTTCTTCTAAAAAAGTACCATTTGTAACAGCCATATTAATGCGAACTAAATTCTGAAAAATTACACGTCCAGCACCTAAATTAATATGACCAACTTCTGAATTTCCCATTTGACCATCTGGTAAACCAACGGCCGAACCAAATGTATCTAAAGTGTTGTGAGGGAAACGAGAGTAACAACTATCTATAAAGGGTGTTTTTGCTTGGTCGATGGCAGAAACTTTTGGGTTTGTTCCAATTCCCCAACCATCAAGGATCATTAAAATAACTTTGTTGTTCATTGTGTGTTTGAAAATAAAGCCCAAAGTTACAAAACTTTGGGCTTTAATAAGGTATTTTAATTGGCAACTTCACTGATGAATTTGATACGCATTAAACGTAATTCTTCTTCATCATAATCGTCACCAAACTCTTTTAATAATGTTGACATCGAATCAGATTCTGCATCCATTAAAAAGTCATAAATTTCTTCTTGTTGGTCTTCATCTAAAATTTCTTCGATGTAGTAATCGATGTTTAATTTTGTCCCTTGGTAAACGATGGCTTCCATTTCTGAAAGTAAATCAGACATTGATAAGTTTTTGGCTTCTGCAACATCTTCCAAGTTTAATTTTCTGTCTGTAGATTGGATAATGTAAACTTTGTGACTTGATTTGTCAGCAACTTGTTTAATAACCATATCGTCTGGACGAATGATGTTATTATCTTCTACATAACGAGCGATAAATTCAACAAAATCTTTACCGAATTTCTGTGCTTTACCTTCACCAACCCCGAATACGTTTGTTAATTCTTTGATTGAAGTAGGGTATTGCATTGTCATATCATCTAAACTTGTGTCTTGAAAAACAGCAAAAGGTGGAATGTTATGTTTTTTTGAAATCTTCTTACGAAGTTCTTTTAATTGTTTTAATAAATTATCATCAAAAGCGGCAGGAGCAGAAGTAACTTCTTCTTTATCTACACCACCTTCCATTAATAATTTTTTGAAATCAACGTCTTCGGCAATTTTAAAAGAAGTTGGGTTAGAAATAAATTCTTTCCCCTCTTTAGTTACTTTTAAAGTTCCGTAAGTTTCAATTTCTTTTTCTAATAAAGAATGAACGATTAATTGGCGTAAAATTGATTTCCAGTAATAATCTTCTTTACTTTTTCCGATACCGAAGAAATCTTCGTTTTGTAAATTGTAAGATTTAGTAACTGAAGTTTCTTTCCCAACTAATACATTAACGACATCGTTAAGTTTTAATTTTTGACTCGTTTTTAAAATGATATCCAAAGCTGTTAAAGCATCATCTTTTGCTTCAATCATTTTCTTTGGATTACGCATGTTGTCATCCATCATAGCTCCAGCACCATCCGTTTCGTCAAATTCTTCTCCGAAATAATGTAGTAAAAATTTACGACGCGACATAGAAGTTTCAGCATAAGCAACAACTTCTGATAGTAATTGCATACCAACTTCACGTTCTGCAACGGGTTTACTTGCCAAGAATTTTTCTAACTTTTCAATATCCTTGTAATCGTAGAAAGCAACGCAATGACCTTCGCCACCATCACGACCAGCGCGACCAGTTTCTTGGTAATAACTTTCTAAAGATTTAGGCATATCGTAATGAATTACAAAACGAACATCAGGCTTATCGATTCCCATTCCAAAAGCAATAGTTGCAACAACGACACTTGCATCTTCCATCAAAAACATGTCTTGATGTTTGCTACGAGTTTTCGCATCTAAACCAGCGTGGTATGGGATAGCATTAATTCCGTTTACTTGTAACAGTTGAGAAAACTCTTCAACTTTCTTACGGCTTAAGCAGTAAATTACTCCAGATTTTCCTTCGTTTTGTTTAATAAACTTAACGATTTCTTTATCTTGATTTACTTTTGGACGAACTTCATAAAACAAATTCGTACGGTTAAAAGAATCTTTGAAAACTTTAGCTGTTTGCATTCCTAAAGTTTTTTGAATATCCTCTTGCACTTTAGGTGTTGCAGTAGCAGTTAAAGCTATGATTGGAGCGTCTCCAATTTTGTTTATGATTGCTTTTAAATTTCTATATTCTGGACGGAAATCATGTCCCCATTCTGAAATACAGTGCGCTTCATCAATAGCAAAAAAAGAAATTTCCACAGACTTGAAAAAGTCAATGTATTCCTCTTTTGTTAAAGATTCTGGTGCTACATAAAGCATTTTTGTGATACCATTTTTGATATCAGTCATTACTGTTTTAGTTTCTGACTTGTTCAAAGAAGAATTTAAAACGTGAGCGATTCCATCATTTTCAGAAATCCCACGAATTGCATCGACTTGATTTTTCATTAGTGCAATTAAAGGTGAAACGATAATTGCAACTCCATCTGACATTAGTGCCGGTAATTGATAACATAATGACTTACCTCCTCCGGTAGGCATTAAAACGAAAACATCTTCTTTGTTTAATAAAGATGTAATAATTTCATGTTGCTGTCCCTTAAATTGGTCGAAACCAAAATATTTTTTAAGATAAGATGTTAAGTTCTTCGAAGTGGCTTCCATCTACACAAAAGACTAAAATTAATATTATAAATTAAATAGTTCCTATATTTGACCTTTGATTTAACTCTTCAATAATTATTTCATTGAATTAGAGTTAAAAAAGGAGGTTAAAGATACGGAAAAAAATAAAAACAGACATACTTTTTGTTTTGGAAAGAAGAGATTTTATAGAAATAGCTCAAAAAGTTTTTCAAGAAGAGATTTTAGAGTTACAAGCAATTGCATCTAGATTGAACGATAGTTTTGTTGATGCGGTACAAGCGATATATAATACGAAAGGGAAATTGGTGATTGTTGGAGTAGGGAAAAGTGCACATATTGCGAATAAAATGGTTGCGACTTTAAACTCGACAGGAACTCCATCACAATTCTTACATGCTTCGGAAGCAATTCACGGAGATTTAGGATTGTTGCAAAAGGAAGATGTTGTGATTTGTATTTCTAAAAGTGGAAATACGCCCGAAATTACTTATTTAGCTCCTATTTTAAAACAATATTCATCTTGTTTAATTGGTTTAACGGCAAATTTAAAATCAGAATTAGCTAAAAATTCAGATATTGTTTTAGACGTTAACGTTTCTAAAGAAGCATGCTTGGTAAATTTAGCACCAACTTCTTCTACAACAGCACAACTGGTTATGGGTGATGCTTTGGCGGTTGCTTTAATGAAAATGCGTCAATTTAAATCGGAAGATTTTGCGAAATTTCATCCGGGTGGAGCATTAGGAAAAAGATTGCTTTGGACAGTTGAAAATATTGTTGATCCAAATAAACGTCCGTTTGTAAATCCAGATTCTTCTATAGTTGATGTTATTAATTCTTTGACATCTGGTAAACATGGTATTACAGTTGTTTTAGAAGATGAAAAAATTCTAGGAGTTGTTACTGATGGTGATTTACGTCGTATGTTGTTAAAATATCAGGATTTTAGTACGTTAACAGCTAAAGATATTGCAACAATGTCGCCTAAAACGATTAATAAAGATGAAAAAGCACGCGTTGCTTTAGATACATTAAGACAGAATAGTATTGGCCAATTAGTTGTTGTAGATGAAAATGACAATTATTTTGGTATTCTAGATATTCACTCAATTTTAAACGAAGGAATTGAATAATATGGCGGCAAGCGGAAAAACAGACATGTCTTTTTTAGCACATATAGGAGAATTAAGAGGAAATCTAATTCGTTCTGTTATTGCTGTTGTTTTAACATCAATTGGTGTTGCTTTTTTTTGGGACGAATTGGTCGAATATGTAATTATGGCTCCTTTAAAATCAACATTTCCAACTTTTGACTGGTTTAATGCATTTGGTCAATTAACTGGATTTGGTGTGATTTATAAAGAATCATTTGATATTTCAAAAGATTTAACCAATCTTAATCCATCAGGACAAATTACCTCTCAATTTTTTGCAATTATTGTTTGTGGAGTAATTTTAGCAATTCCATATATTATTTATGAGTTATGGAAATTTATTAGTCCAGCTTTAAAAGATTCTGAAAGAAAATATGCAGGAGCTACAATTTTAGCTGTTTCCTTCTTTTTTATATTAGGAGTTTTATTCAGTTACTTTTTGTTGATTCCTCTTTGTACACAATTTTTATTCACATATGATCCATTTAATGTAGGTAATACATGGACATTACCAAGTTATATCGACTTGTTTGTACAATTATTATTATCAATGGGATTAATGTTTTTATTACCTGTATTTGTTTATTTCTTAACAAGTATTGGTGTTCTAACGCCAATGTTCTTAAGAACATATAGAAAACATGCGTTTATAGTTGTGTTGGTAATTGCAGCTGCAATTACACCTAATGATTTGTATAGTATGATTTTGGTTACTATTCCACTTTGGATATTGTATGAATTCAGTATTTTAGTGTCAAATAGAGTGTATAATAATCAATTAGAAGCAGAGTCGAGAGAGATCGTTAAGAAATAATCTTTATTATGCTTACATAATAAAATAAATTAATTAAATTTACAATAAAGAAATAAACCCAAAATTATGAAGATATTAGTTTGTATTAGTAGTGTACCAGATACTACAGCTAAAATCAACTTCACAGGAGATGGAAAATCGTTTGATAAAAACGGTGTTCAATTTGTTATTAACCCGCACGATGAATTCAGCTTAAATAAAGCGGTTGAATTACAAGAAAAAGCAGGAGCTACAGTTACTATTTTAACTGTTGGAGATGCGTCAGTAGATGCTGTTATGCGTAAAGCATTAGCTATCGGTGCAAACGATGGTATTCGTATTGATGCAGATGCTCGTGATGATTTCTTTGTTGCAACACAAATTGCTAAAGCTGCTAAAGAAGGTGGTTATGATATCGTTTTAACAGGTAAAGAGTCTATAGATTATAATGGAGGTGCAGTACCAGGACTAGTTGCAGGATTATTAGATTATGGTTTTGTAAATGGATGTATTGGTTTAGAAGTAGAAGGTTCTACAGCTAAAGCTGTTCGCGAAATTGATGGTGGAAAAGAAAACGTAGAAGTTGCTTTACCAGCAGTAATTGCAGGACAAAAAGGTTTAGTTGATGAAGCTGCTTTAAGAATTCCTAACATGCGTGGAATTATGCAAGCAAGATCTAAACAAATCACAGTTGTTGCTCCAGAAGCTACATCTACAAGTGTAGAAGTTGTAGGTTATGAAAAACCTGCTTCTCGTGGAAATGTTACTTTAGTAGATAAAGATAACGTTGCAGAATTAGTTCGTTTATTACACGAAGAAGCAAAAGCTATCTAATAATCAATCTTAAAAACTATTAAAAATGGCAATTTTTGTTTACGCAGAATCTCATGACGGAAAATATAAAAAAGCAGGATTAGAAGCAGTTGCTTATGCTAAAGCAATTGCAGATGTAGCTGGTGATACAGTTACAGCTATCGCTTTTAACGTAACAGATTCTTCAGAAGAATTATATAAATATGGAGCTACAAAAGTTTTAAAAGTAGAAAATTCAACTTTAAAAAACTTTGATGCTAACGCATACGCTAAAGCAGTTGCTGAATTAGCTGCTGGTGAAGTTGTTGTTGTTCCTTCAACTAACGATGGTGCATCTTTTGCTCCGTTATTAGCATTAAAATTAGGTGCTTCATTAGTTACTAATGTAGAAAAAGCTCCTACAACTTTTGCTCCTTTTACAGTTGCTCGTAAAGCATTCTCAGGAAAAGGAATCGAAACAGTTGCAGTAACTGGAAAAGCAGTTATTACTTTATTACAAAACTCTTTCGGAGCTAAGGAAAATGCAGTTGCTGGTTCGGAAGAATCAGTTTCAGTATCAATTTCTGATGCAGATGCAAAAGTAAAAGTAACTGGTGTAGAAGTTGCTCAAACAGGAGCAATAGACTTGAAAGAAGCTGAAATTGTAGTTTCTGCAGGTCGTGGATTAAAAGGACCAGAAAATTGGGGAATGATTGAAGAATTAGCACAATTATTAGGAGCTGCTACAGCATCTTCTAAACCTGTTGCTGATATCGGATGGAGACCTCACGCTGAGCACGTTGGGCAAACGGGTAAAGCAATTGCACCAAATTTATACATCGCAATTGGTATATCAGGAGCCATTCAGCATTTAGCTGGAGTTAACGGTTCTAAAACGATTGTTGTAATTAATAATGATGCAGAAGCTCCTTTCTTTAAAGCTGCTGATTACGGTATTGTTGGAGACGCTTTCGAGGTTGTTCCAAAGTTAATCGAAGAGGTTAAAAAATTAAAAGGTGTTGCTTAATCTAAAGAAGTAATATCTATAAAATAATATAAATCCGAACCAATCAATTGGTTCGGATTTTTTTATGTGTTAAAACATCTTTAATATTTCATCATTTTTTGATAACTTTACGCCCAAATGAACAATTTAATCAGCTTAGTAATAAAAGGTATTTCATACAGTCAAACACAGACTGGTGCATACGCTTTAATTCTTGAGGAGGAATCGGGATTTCGAAAATTACCAATTATTATTGGTAGTTTCGAAGCACAATCAATTGCATTAGCATTAGAAAAAGATATAACTCCACCACGTCCGTTAACGCACGATTTATTTGTTAGTCTTGGCGAAGCATATAAAATTGATGTAGAATCAGTTTACATTTACAAGTTAGAAGATGGCGTGTTTTATTCAAACATTGTTTTTATAAATACTGATGGAGAACGGTCTGAAATAGATTCGCGTACTTCGGATGCAATCGCATTGGCTGTTCGTTTTAACGCTCCTATTTTCGCTTATGATCATGTCGTTGAAAAAGCAGGTATCCATTTGGATATTATGCAGGAAGAAGACGAAAATATTCAACGTGCTTTAGATGATATCGATGATGAAATTGATTTGATCGACGATGAAGCTACTTCTTCTGATTTTTCGGACTGGACAAAAGACGAATTAGAAGAAGAGATGAAAAAAGCAGTAATGAACGAAGATTACGAATTAGCTGCTCGCCTTCGTGATGAAATCGAAAATCTTAGAAACTAAATAATCTCTTTTATACAATTATGTCTTTAAAAATTAGACTAACAATAATGAACTTCCTGCAACTATTTGTATGGGGTGCATGGTTAATTACAATCGCCAACTATTGGTTTGGAACAAAACAATGGGATGGAACAAAATTTGGGTTGATTTTCGCAACAATGGGTTTTGCTTCATTAATTATGCCAACTATTACAGGTATTATTGCAGATAGATGGGTAAATGCTGAAAAGCTTTATGGAGTTCTTCATATCGCATATGCAGCGGTACTTTTCTATATTCCGCAAGTTGCAGATCCAAACACTTTTTTCTGGGTGATGCTTTTAGCAATGGCATGTTATATGCCGACAATTGCATTAAACAATTCGATTTCATATACGGTTTTAAAATCGAATAATTACGATGTTGTAAAAGATTTCCCGCCGATTCGTGTATGGGGTACTGTCGGATTTATCGTAGCAATGTGGATTACGAATCTAACAGGAAATAAAGCAACAGAAGTGCAATTTTACATTGCAGGTGTTGCAGCAGCAGTTTTAGGTTTATACGCATTCTTCACAATGCCTCCTTGTAAACCACAAAAAACAATTGACGAGAACGCAAGTATAACACAAATTTTAGGTTTAGATGCCTTTAAATTATTTGCGAATTACAAAATGGCATTATTCTTCATCTTCGCAATGTTCTTAGGTGGAGCTTTACAATTAACAAATGCTTATGGTGATGTTTTCTTAGACGAGTTTAAACATTTTCCTAAATATGCAGATTCTTTTGTTGTAAAGTATTCTACAATTATCATGTCTATTTCTCAAGTTTCTGAGACATTATTTATTTTAGCAATTCCATTTTTCCTTAAAAGATACGGTATCAAAAACGTGATGTTAATTTCGATGTTAGCATGGGTTTTACGTTTCGGTTTATTAGGATTCTCAGATCCGGCTGGAAATTTATGGATGATTATTTTATCGTGTATCGTTTACGGAATGGCTTTCGATTTCTTTAATATTTCAGGATCATTATTTGTTGAAACGACAACTGATTCTAAAATGAGATCATCAGCTCAAGGTTTATTTATGATGATGACAAACGGATTCGGAGCAGTTTTTGGAAGTTTAACTTCAGGTTGGTTAATTGATAAATACTTCACGAAATCTTTCAATAACACATCAGAGTTAGCTCAATTTTTAGATACAACTCCAGACAATAATTTAATGATTGATTTTGTAAAAGAAAGAGGAATTACAATTTCTAATGGTGTTTTTGATAATCCTTTAATGTTTAAAGATTGGCATAACATCTGGATTTCTTTTGCAATTTATGCTTTAATAATTGCTGTATTTTTCGCAGTATTGTTTAAACATAAACACGATCCAAAAGCAGTTGAAAATATTTCACATTAATATAAAAAAGGAAGGTTATTTAACCTTCCTTTTAATTTATAGCGAGTTGATTCTTTAGAAGTTTTATTGTAGTTTTAAACCTCAATAAGGTTATGGAATCAGCAAAAAGAAATAAAAATATTTTAATAAAAATATGCTCCATCCTTTTATTAGGTGGAGCATTAATTTTTTACTTTTATCAGAATAATCCTTCGGATAATAATTCATTTTTTTTGCGTTGTCCGTCAAATTTTTTATTCAATATTGATTGTCCAGGATGTGGAACACAAAGAGCAATACATCATTTATTACATTTAGAAATTGCAGAAGCTTTCCGTTTTAATGCATTATTTGTTCTGTTTTCTCCACTGATTTTGGTTGTAATTGCACTTCTGATTTATAATTTTATTTTTGATAAATCAGTTCGTTTACCATTTCTTGCCAATAAATATTTCTTAATTGTAATTATAGTAATCATCCTATTATTTGGGATTTTAAGAAATATTCCGATAGAACTATTTAACTGATTAAAAGCTTAATCTTCGATTCGTTTATAAGTTACAAAGGAATAAGAATATTCGTGTTTTTCGTCTTTAACGTGATTTTCACGACTAATTTCTTCAAATTTCTCTTCATCTATTTCTGGGAAATAAGTATCACCCTCAAACTCGTGATGAACTTCTGTAATGTATAATTCGTCAGCTAAAAGCATCGATTGTTTATAGATTTCTCCGCCACCAATGATAAAAAAATCGTTGTTAATCTCTTCAGCTTTTTTAATAGCTTCATTTAAAGAATGAGTAATTACAACTTTGTCATCTTTAAAATTTTTATCTCGTGTGATGATGATATTAGTTCGATTTGGAAGAGGTCTTCCTAAAGATTCGTAAGTTTTACGTCCCATTACAATAGGGTGATCCGTAGTTAAATTCTTAAAATGTTTTAAGTCGTTAGGTAAATGCCAAATTAAGTTGTTATTATCTCCAATAACATTATTGCTTGCTTTGGCTACTATAAGTTTCATCATATGTTACTTTATAAGGCTAAAAAAGCTATTCCCTCGCGAGAATAGCTTTATAAATATATAAAAATATATAATTATTTCATTTTATCGATAGCATTTTTTAATGCGTTAACCTGTTTTTCTATCGATTTGTTATTTTGTTTTTTTAATGCTTCTACTTTTAAAGCTAATCCTTTAGTTGCAGTTTGCTTAATTAAATTTGAAATCATCGGATTTTCATTTTTAAAATAGCTGTAATAACGTGTAAATGTAGCTGTAATAGAGGAAGTTGCTTCTGCGGTATCATTAGACATTATCCATTTGAATGCTTCTTCGTAAGTTTTTCCAGCAGCAGGATCTTGAAACTTTAATAATTCGTAAAATGCAGCATTTTCTCCAATTAACTTAGCTTTATCTAATTGATTATTTTTAATCCATAACGGTAAAAATTGCGTAACCAAAGCGTCACTAGATTTTATAACATCATCACTAATGGTATTAAATTGATGGATTGCACTTGGATTTTGTTTTAAAATTCCAGCAATTGCTGCACCTTGAACGCGAAAAGATTTGCTCTGTGAAGCTGTTGTAAATACTGTTTGATCAAAAATATCTGCGGTATTTAGAAGTTCTAATGCATCTCCTTGAGTCTTAGTTTTTGGATCTTTTGCAGCGATTTCTAACAATTTAGCTTTCGCTTTCTCCATCGTTTTTGGAGATTTCGGATCTAAACCTTGAATGGCGATACTTCTAATTCCGTGGAATGAATCACTTAATGCATGGACTAATGCGTCTAATGCTTTAGGGTTGGTAGCTTGTGCGTTAATAAAAGCTTCAACAGCTAAACGACGCGTGTCGAATTGACCTTTACCAGCATTATATTGTGCAATAAATTCTTCAATAGATTTGTTATCATTAATATCAGCTAATAAAACTTGATCAGCATTAGGAATTACTACATCAGGCTTTTTAGTAGCATCAAATTCAAATGAATTTTCTACAGATTTTCCTACCCAAACATAATGACGTTTAGCAATTCCGTTTTCGACAACGTCGAAAGCAATTGGAAATTCGAACATTAATTTTGGATCTTGTTTTACCGTCGCCTTAACTTTTTTAGTTGTGGCATTGTAATCGTAAGCAATTGTTAATTTTGGATGACCGTTGGAATTGAACCATTGATTAAAGAACCAATTTAAATCTCGACCAGAAACTTCCTCTAACGCTAAACGTAAATGAACAGATTCTGCAGCTTTGTATTTATTGGAAACTAAATAGTGATTTAACCCTTTAAAAAAAGCTTCATCACCTAAGAAATTTCGTAACATGTGTAATATTGCTCCACCTTTGTTGTAAGATACAGCATCAAACATATCTTCGCGAGAATTATAATGTGGACGAACTAATTTTTTTTCAAAATTGTCTCCCATTTTATACCCTCTAATATCTTCAAAACGATGTTTATCAGCGAATTCTTTTCCATAACGATGCTCAAACCATAAGTATTCTGAGTAATTAGCGAAAGATTCGTTAACCGTTAAATTTGCCCAACTTTCGGTAGTGACTAAATCTCCGAACCAATGGTGAAATAATTCATGCGCTATAATCGCTTCAGCAGTATTTTCATCAATTAATTGTCCTGGTTTTTGCTGAACAGCATCATAAAATAAAACTGCACCAGTATTTTCCATTGCACCAGAAACGTAATCGCGTGCCGTCATTTGGTGGTATTTGTCCCATGGATACGGATAATCTAATAAATTAGAAAAGTACGTAATCATATCTGGAGTCATTCCAAAAATATCTTTTGCGTAATCTTTGTATTCAGGTTCCACAAAATAATCCACCTCTATATTTTTCCATTTATCTTTGATAACGGCATAATCTCCGATACCAACGAAAAACAAATAAGGAGCATGTTTGAAATCAAATTTCCAATAATCAGTTTTTGTTCCGTCCGAATTTTTTTTCGAAGATTTTAGTAAACCATTTGATAAGGAAACGTATTTATCAGGATAAGTTAAATAAATTTCTTGCGAAGTTTTTTGATTTGGACTATCAATTGTCGGGAACCAACAAGAAGATGCTTCAGTTTCTCCTTGAGTCCAAATTTGTGTTGGTTTATTAGGTTCAGAACCATCAGGATTGATAAAATATAACCCTTTCGCATCGCTTATAGCTGCACTTCCTTGTTGTTTAACTTCGTTTGGACGAGCTGTATATTTGATGTAAACCGTATATTCTTGGTCTTTTTTGTATTCTTTATCTAAATCAATATATAATTGATTATCATCATTAGAAAAGTTTAATTTCTTTTTTGTTGTTCCTTGGACTAAAGCAACTTCATGAATCAACATAGCTTTAGCATCTAATGTTAATTTATTTGTTGCATAAAAATGAGGTTTTAACGTAATCCAAGCTTCTCCTAAAGCGTGCTGTTTTGCATAGTCGAACTTTAAATCCAATTTAGTATGAACTAAATTATTAATTCGTTCTTCTTCGGCGCGATAAATTTTTAAAGGATCTTTTTGATTTTCGTTATAACTCGGTGGTTGAGTCATTATTTGTGCTGTTGCAAACGTACTGAATGTAAAAGCAAAAGCAGTTGAGATATATAAAATTGACTTTTTCATTAAACGATTTTGATTATTAGATGATATTTTAATGGATTTGTTACACTTTATTAATGCATAGGTTTGAAAGATACTATTTTATTTGTTTTTGGGATTTCAACTAACTTAATTAATCGAAGGTTATTTAAATGAATTTGATTTTCTTTATAATGTATGCCCGAATAAAATAGGGTTGTAGCGTTTTTTTCCGTTTTAGAGTAGATCTCGAAATCGCTGTAATTTTCTGCCATCATATTAATTAATACCACAGAATTTTTATCAAAATTAACTTCTTTAAATTCAATACCTGGCATTCTTATTTCGTTGATTGCATTGGTAATTGAATAATATTCATCACTAGAATTAATCAATTGAATTGAATCATATTTTGCTAACGTATTTTCTCTTAAAGTAACAAGTACTTCATTGGTAGAAATATCTTTTTGTTGATTTTCTATCGCTGTTTTATTAGTTGTACAGTTAATTAAAAATAAGACAAGTACAATTGTAATAATGATGATTATATTCTTCATTTTGAAAATTTTTAAAATAAAAAAAACCTCAGTAAGCTGAGGTTTTTTAAAGTTATAAATTAAATCTTATTTAATGATTAATTTTTTAGATTGTGTTTGGTTTCCATCATTTACATTTACGATGTAAACACCTTTTGGTAGATGTGAAACATTAACTCTGTAATCGCTAACACTTGTAGATGTTGTATTGATTTTTTGAGTTGAAACTGTTTGTCCAGCCATATTTAAGATGTCTGCTGTAAAGTTTGGAGCTTTAGTTTCTAAACGAATGTTGAAGTTTCCATTGTTTGGATTAGGGAAAATTCCGAATTCTTTATTCTTAACTAAATCACCTACACTTAATGTAGTTGCTGTTCTGCTACAAGCTTCGATCGTAACTTTATTAATCGTACCTGTAAGTCCGGCTACGTTATCATTTACAATTAAACGATAAGTTCCTCTCACATTTGCACCAATGTAATTGTTAAAATCTACTGTTGTTCCAGTAACGTGTGCGAAATCTACACCACAATTATCATATAAATTTCCACCTTTACTACTAAAAATGAAGTTTACATTAGGAACAGAAGAATCACAAGATCTGTTGTATAAATTTATATATGAACGATCTGTGTTCACTTTCATGAAATATAAACTTAATTGATTAGAATTTGGATGTGTAATATCTGTTTTAACAGAAAGATCTTCAATTGTACCAGTATATCCTGTGTTTGCAGGCAAATTAACTAATACTGCTCCATTTTGTGTACCAACACGATCTGGAATATTGTAGGTTGTAGATGTTTCAATTGTTTGACAGTCTAATGAAATTTCATAATTAATAGCAACTTCTGGACTCGCAGCATAGAAAACATTCCCTATAGCTTCTACAATGATGTTAGCACTTTCTGCACTGATGTCGCTAGGAATTGTAATAGAAGCTTGTCCGTTATTTGGAGTACTTTCTACTAAAGTTGTAAACGTTTGTCCTTTATCAGTTGTTAATTTAATTGCAACATTCTGAACGTTAATTCCATTCGCATCTGTACCAGCTACATCCCAAGTTAAGTTGAATGGTTCACCAGGAATTAAAGTTTGATTTAAATCAATACCAGTAATTTGAAATGGTCCTACGTTTCTAATTAATAAACTTACATTTTTAGCATCAATTTGTCCTCCTTGTGGATTATTATCGCGCACTTGAAATGCAAAAATCATATTTTTTTGAACGTCAGATACAGTATTCCAAGTAGTTCTTAAATTTCCATTTAAAACTTGTTGTAATGGAGGGAAGTAACCAACAGGATCTGTTGAATGTTGTTTAATTCTGAAATTTGCACCATCTGTATTAAAACTACTTGAGTTTTTGAAGTTGCTTCCAGTATTTGTAGTCAATGGGTTCGATTGTTCCCAAGAATATGTTAATGTATCACCATCAGCATCAGTTGCAGATCCAACTAATTTTACAGCTGTACCTTTAGGTATTTGGTAAGTAGTTCTACTTCCAACATCTGCCACAGGTGGTGTATTTGTTGACGGAGAAGAATATCCACAAGTTTGATTCGCTAAATAACTATTGATTTGAGTTAAATTGAAATGGTGGAATTGTCCTAAAGTAAATTCTTGAGTTGTAACATCGTGTGTTCCTGTAACACCAGCATAACCCATGATTGACTCACCACTTCCGATTTCTCTGTTAGCACCTCTTCCTTCATTTCTAGCATGTGTATGATTTGCTCCAAATTGGTGACCCATTTCGTGAGCAACAACGTAAGCAAAAACCGGATAACCGTAATTAATTCCTCCTGAATATGCTGACCCTTTTATTGTATCATTACAAACAGAACCGATAGCACCTGCATTTCCACCTCCTGTTTTCTGTGTAAATAACATACCTACATCATAATTTTCAGCGCCGACATGTGTATCTAATAATACTTGTGTCTCACCATTTAAGTCAGATGAATATGGATCACTTTCTGCAGTAAGATAAGTTACAGGTTCTAAACCATTAACTAACTCGAAAGTAATAGATAAATCATTTTCATAAACTGGAGTTACATACGTCATTGTCTGTACAATAGCAGCCAAAGAATGTTCGTAAGTCGGAGTTTGCGATGTTGGAGTTACATATCTATTAAATTCATAATCAGTTACAACTGCCAATCTGTATTTTCTGTAAGTTGCAGGATTATTTAAAATATTTGTTCTTGGCTCAGTTGTTAGCGTTTCAACGTCACCACAATTGAAGTCATTTAAACGTGGAAAAGTTTCTTTTGTGAAAATTTCGTAGTTATCTCCAATTTTTTCGATAATATATTTTTCATTTGAATCATATACAATCGAGTTTATACCTTTAGTAGGTGAATAACTCAAGCTAATTCTTTTGTTCGGATTTGAAGTTGAATAACCTGTATATGATTTTATAGAAGGATACTTTTGTTGTAATTCTTCACTTAATAATTGGCGTTCAACTAAAATGAATTGTTCAGTTTTAGCTGCGTCAATACTTGGTAATTTAATCGAAAATTGTTGTGATTTAGCATTGATTGATTGCGTGATTACTCTTTCAACATTAGATAAATCAACAACTTTATTTTTAATTGCAATTTCTGACGGAATAAAACTATTGTTTTCTTGTGCAGAAATAGAAGTAGTAAATGTGGATAAAATTAATCCAATACAAAATAAATTTCTTTTCATATGTAGTGATGATTTTTTAGTGGTTGAGATACTAATGTATTGAATTTGAAATAATTTTTATGTTAATTTATTAGTGAAAATAATTTTTAAATAGAATTAATTCAAAAGAAAAAGCGTCTCATGAAATGAAACGCTTTTTTATAGATTTTATTTTCTATCGATGATTAAACTGCTACAATTCCTTTTATATGCGGATGAGCTTCATAATTTACTAATTCAAAATCCTCGTAAGAAAAATCGAAAATATCCTTAACAGCTGGATTAATTTTCATCTGAGGTAAAGGATGAGGTTTACGAGAAAGTTGTAACTCGATTTGTTCAAAATGATTAGTATATATATGCGCATCACCAAAAGTATGCACAAAATCTCCAACTTTTAAATCACAAACTTGTGCTACCATCATTTGTAATAAGGCATAAGATGCAATATTAAAAGGAACACCTAAAAAAATGTCAGCACTACGTTGGTATAATTGTAAAGATAATTTACCATCGTTTACATAAAACTGGAAAAAAGCATGGCAAGGAGCTAAAGCCATTTGGTCTAATTCTCCTACATTCCAAGCAGAAACTATAATTCTCCTAGAATCTGGGTTATTTTTTATTTGGTCAATCGCTACTTTAATTTGGTCAATAACTTCTCCGTCAGGTTTTCCCCAAGAACGCCATTGTTTGCCATAAACTGGTCCTAAATCTCCGTTTTCATCAGCCCATTCATTCCAAATTCTAACTCCATTATCTGTTAAATATTTGATGTTAGTTTCACCTTTTAAAAACCAAAGTAATTCGTGAACGATAGATTTTAAATGCAACTTTTTAGTTGTAACTAAAGGAAACCCTTCACTTAAATCGAAACGCATTTGGTAACCAAAAATACTTTTAGTTCCGGTTCCAGTACGGTCTTCTTTTAAAGATCCTTCGGTCATAACTTTTCGACACAAATCAAGATATTGTTGCATTTTGTATTATTTAATGGTTTGCTATTTTATTGAACAGAAATATAGCAAATTTAGTTTATTTTTGGATAGAAATATTCAAATATGAAATATCCTGCGATTCTATCGATTGTAATTCTATTGTTGTTAATCTTTTTTGTGAAAAGAACAAAGGCTGGAAGAGAAATGGTTCAACATTTTTATTTTCAAACTTTTATTATGATATTTTTAGTAGGCAGTTTAATATTTCGTTTGATTCATTTTAAACTTACTTTATGGAGTATTGCTGCAATTTTAATTCTGTCTTTTGTATTAGCAACAGGATTGCCACACTATATCCAAAAAGTAAAGAAAAGGATTGGTAAATAATTGTATCTTTGCACTTATGAAAAACGAAGGAGGTATTTTTGGTCTTAGACCTGTAATTGAAGCGATTGAAGCGGGAAAAACAATCGATAAAATTTTTATTCAAAAAGGATTACAAGGTGAAATCTTCTCTGAATTGAGAAAATTAGTAACTGAGTATGAAATTCCTGTTAGTTATGTTCCAGTAGAAAAGTTAAATCGTTTTACGGGAAAAAACCACCAAGGAGTTTATGCGTTTATTTCACCAATCGAATTTGATTCGATTGAAAATGTATTACCTCAGGTTTGGGAACAAGGAAAAACTCCATTCATTTTAATTTTAGATCGTGTTAGTGACGTTCGTAACTTTGGTGCTATTGCTCGTACAGCAGAATGTGTTGGTGTAGATGCGATCATCATCCCAGCGAAAGGTTCAGCTTCAGTTAATGGAGATGCGATCAAAACTTCAACAGGAGCATTATATAATATTCCGGTTTGTAAAGAAGGTAATTTGGTTAATGTAATTAAATATTTACAAGCATCTGGAATTTCTGTATTTTCAGCTTCAGAAAAATCAGCAGAATATATTTATGATGCAGATTTTTCAGTTCCTACAGCAATCGTCATGGGAAGTGAGGAAGATGGTGTGTCAGATTCTATTTTAAAAATTTCAGATAAAATTGTAAAATTACCAATGGCAGGACAAACAGCTTCTTTAAATGTTTCTGTTGCTTGTGGTGCTATGTTATACGAGGCAGTACGTCAACGTATGATTGCAGATTTATTTTAATATATAAATTATGTCTTACTCTTCAATAATTGGAATTCTTTTATTAATAATGGCGTATGTGATGTTTAATACAACACATTCTGTCTTTGGTGTTATGGTAAAAGAATTAAGTTTCTCAATTGGATTATTGGGTGGTGTAGGAATAGGTTTAATTTTTGGTGGATTTTTAGGATGGCTTTTTAAATATAGAAAGCTGAAAAAAGAAGACCAAAAACAAGAAGAAAATCAAGATAAAATATAAACAAAAAGCGACTCAATTTAGAGTCGCTTTTTTATTTCGTATTTCTTGGTAATAAAAACATGGAATTAAAATAATCATAAACATTGGTTGTATTAAAAATCTTCTGACGTAGAAGAAAATCATTTCGCCGAAATTAAAATTATTTTTTAGCATATAGGCGTAGATTGGTAACAGGATTACGAATCCAATAATTCCTACAATTATTGTGAACTTAACGTAACTCTGCTTCCAAAAAAGCATTTTAATAATTAAAACAGTCAGGAATAAATTGATCATAAAACGAAAAAATACATGCGTATATAATTTCATTAAATCAATTTGTGGTAAGGATGAATGTTTGGAATTTTTAAAATATTCTAACAATGGATCGTAGAATAATTTGGTTTCGAAAAATCTTACTGCGATTAATCCAAATATTAAAATTACAGCAATAGCATAGCGTAAAAATTTATTCGGCATTAGTTTTCTTTTTAATTACAAATAATTTAATCCACACAATCCATAAAACGATGATAGATCCATAAATAATAGCTGGAAATAGATAATCATGCGACATTTTCGAATATTCTGTATGAAAACGGTAAATGTAAGTTAACAAAATTATTCTGAAAATATTCATTACAAAAAGCAAGATCAAACTTCCAATAATGTATAAAAATGTTTGTTTAAATGTTGTGTAAAATGCTAATATAAAAGCAACAAAAATTATCAATACTGAAATCGCATTACAACCTTCATTTACAATCGAAGCATATTTTCCTTCTACAAGTAATCGCATAAAGTTTTCTTGTCCATAATGAATCGATTTTGTTTCAAATCCTAAAAAATTAAATCCATTTGCAGCTAAATCTGAACTAAATTTTGTAAAAGGATCTGGAATTCCATTGGGTAAATATTGATTCAAATACCAATTATAGATTAAAATCATAAGAATATATGATCCTAAAAATCTAATTAAGAAAAATATTAAGGGTTTGTATTGTTTCATTATTTTATGCGATAGTAGAACAAATATATAAGAAATAATATTACCATATTTTTTTCTAAGTATTCAGAAGTTAAATTGAGATAAAATATCAACATTAATTGATTATTTGTTGAATAAATTTCGGGTTACTGAATCATTAATAGATGAATTTTATTTTATGATTTTGCTAATACAATCGTCAAATTGTAATCCTTATTTTTGTGTAAAGAATTTGTAAAAAATGGAAAGTTTAAATAAAAGAATTGATGTGATTTTCGAAAGCCAAATAGGAGTAAACGAAAAATTACAAAAAATTTGTCAATTATTATCTGATGAAGTTGAATATTATAATTGGGTTGGATTTTATTTTAAAAACGGAGATAAAAACGAATTAAAATTAGGGCCTTATGTTGGTGCTGAAACAGATCACACTATCATTCCTTATGGTAAAGGAATTTGTGGTCAAGTTGCTGAATCAAATCAAACTTTCGTTGTTCCTGATGTATATGCACAAGATAATTATTTAGCATGTTCTATCGAAACTAAGGCAGAAATTGTTATGCCAATTTTCAAAAATGGAGAAAATATTGGTCAAATTGATATCGATTCTCACACAATTGATCCATTTACTGATGCAGACACAAAATTGTTGGAGTATATTTGCAACAAAGTTTCTGAAATCATTTAATCTTTATGGATTTAATTTTAAAATATTTTCCTGATTTAACTGAAAAACAAATCGAACAATTTAATAAAGTTGGCGATTTATATAAACATTGGAACGAGCAAATTAACGTCGTTTCAAGAAAAGATATCGAAGAGATTTATACCAATCATATTTTACATTCTTTAGCGATTGCTAAAGTGATGAAATTTGAAGATGGTTCTGATGTCTTAGATGTTGGTACAGGTGGTGGTTTACCTGGTATTCCGTTGGCAATTTTATTCCCGAATGTTAATTTTCATTTAGTCGACTCTATCGGTAAAAAAATTAAAGTTGTACAAGGTGTTGCAGACGGTTTAGGTTTAACAAATGTAAAAGCTGAACAAAAACGCGCTGAAGAATTACACAATCATTACGATTTCGTGATTTCTCGTGCAGTTACAGCAATGCCACGCTTTGCAGAATGGATTAGAGGAAAATTTAAAAAAGATTCTTTAAATCCACTTCCGAATGGTTTATTATACCTAAAAGGTGGTGATTTATCGGAAGAGTTAAAAGATTTCCCAAATGCAGAATTACACAATATTTCTGACTTTTTTGAAGAGGATTTCTTCGAAACGAAAAAAGTAGTTTATCTACATAAAAAAGATATATAATTTAATCAATTAAATTATTTAAAAGCCTTGAATTTTTCAAGGCTTTTTTTATCATTTTACATGGGAAATCGTTGGTTTTTAACCAATGTTTATGATGATAAAGTGGCTAATTTTTACTATATTTGTTTGTTTTAAAAAAGATAGAGAAATACATTTATGAGTAATAACACATATACGGCGGATAATATCCAAGCGTTAGAAGGTATGGAGCACGTACGTCTTCGTCCTTCAATGTATATTGGAGACGTCGGAGTTAGAGGTTTACATCACTTAGTTTATGAGGTTGTTGATAACTCTATTGACGAAGCGTTAGCAGGATACTGTGATACGATTAAGGTGACGATTTTAGAAGGTAATTCAATTCGTGTAGAAGATAACGGACGTGGTATCCCAGTTGATATTCATAAAAAAGAAGGAAAATCTGCTTTAGAAGTTGTAATGACTAAAATTGGAGCAGGTGGTAAATTCGATAAAGACACGTATAAAGTTTCTGGAGGTTTACACGGTGTTGGTGTTTCTTGTGTTAATGCACTATCAAATCACTTATCAGCGGAAGTTTTCAAAAACGGTAAAAAATACATTCAAGAATATTCAAAAGGAAAACCATTATATGATGTAAAAGAAGTAGGAGTTGCTGACCACAATGGTACAACAGTTACTTTTACACCAGATGATACAATTTTCCAAGAAGTAAGAACGTACAACTATTCTACGTTAGCCAATCGTTTACGCGAATTAGCTTTCTTAAACAAAGGAATTACAATTACGTTAACTGATGAGCGCGAAAAAGACGAAGAAGGTAATCCTTTGACTGAGACTTTCCACTCTGAAGAAGGGTTAAAAGAATTTGTCGCTTTCATTGATGGTAATCGTGAATCTATCATGGATAAAGTTATCTTCATGGAAGGTGAACGTGATGGAATTCCAGTAGAAGTTGCAATGCGTTATAACACTTCTTATACAGAAAACGTTCATTCGTACGTAAATAATATTAATACACACGAAGGTGGAACTCATTTAACAGGTTTCCGTCGTGCATTAACTCGTACGTTAAAAAAATACGCAGAAGAAAACTTTAACTTAGCAAAAGAAAAAGTTGAAATCGTTGGGGATGATTTCCGTGAAGGTTTAACAGCAGTTGTTTCAGTTAAAGTGATGGAACCTCAATTTGAAGGTCAAACGAAAACTAAATTAGGAAACTCTGAAGTTTCTCCAGCAGTTGATAAAATCGTTGCAGAAATGTTAACTAACTTCTTGGAAGAAAATCCTAATGAAGCGAAGTTAATTGTTGATAAAGTAATTTTAGCAGCAAAAGCTCGTCAAGCAGCGAAGAAAGCTCGTGAAATGGTACAACGTAAAAACCCAATGGGTGGAAGTGGTTTACCAGGTAAATTAGCTGACTGTTCTTCTCGTAATCCAGAAGAGTCTGAATTATTCCTTGTCGAGGGTGATTCTGCCGGAGGTACGGCAAAACAAGGTCGTGATCGTCATTTCCAAGCAATTTTACCTTTACGTGGTAAAATCTTGAACGTAGAAAAAGCGATGGCACATAAAGTTTTAGATAACGAAGAAATTAAAAATATCTATACTGCTTTAGGTGTTACGATTGGAACTGAAGAAGATTCTAAAGCTTTAAACATCTCAAAATTACGTTACCATAAAATTGTAATTATGACCGATGCCGATGTCGATGGTTCTCACATTTCGACATTAATTTTAACTTTCTTCTTCCGTTATATGAAAGAGTTAATTGAAAACGGACATATTTATATTGCTACACCTCCTTTATATTTAGTGAAGAAAGGTGCTAAAGCAGAATATGCATGGAACGATAAAGAACGTGAAGAATTAACGCAACAATTCTCTGCAGACGGTAAAGGTGTTGTTATTCAACGATACAAAGGTCTTGGGGAAATGAATGCTGAACAGTTATGGGATACAACTTTAAATCCTGAATTCCGTACTTTACGTCAAGTTACAATTGATAGTGCGACAGAAGCAGATCGAGTATTCTCTATGTTGATGGGTGATGATGTACCACCACGTCGTGAATTCATTGAACAAAATGCACATTACGCAAAAATTGATGTATAATTTATAAGTCAATATATATTTAAAAGTCCAACTGAAAAGTTGGACTTTTTTATTTTAACTCAGTATTTATCACATAAAAAAATCCAGATTGATTTATCAATCTGGATTAATATTATAATTTAAAGAATGAATTAAGCGTAGTATTTCGCTTTTAATTCTTTTACTTTAGGATCAGCTAAGAATTCATCATAAGTCATGTAACGATCGATAATTCCGTTTGGAGTTAATTCGATAATACGGTTACATGTTGTTTGAATTAATTCGTGGTCATGAGAACCCATTAAAATTGTCCCTTTAAAGTTTACTAAAGAGTTATTTAATGCAGTAATCGACTCTAAGTCTAAGTGACCAGTTGGTTCATCTAACATTAAAACGTTAGCACGTAATAACATCATACGAGAGAACATACAACGCATTTTTTCACCTCCTGATAATACAGATGATTTCTTTAATGCTTCGTCTCCAGAGAATAACATTTTACCTAAGAATCCACGCATAAACTCTTCATGACGCTCTTCATCAGATTCAGTGTACTGGCGTAACCAGTCTACTAAGTTAATATCTTCTTTGAAGAAATTTGTGTTATCTAATGGTAAGTAAGCTTGAGTTGTTGTAATTCCCCATGCGTACTCTCCAGAATCTGGTTGTGCATTTCCTGATAATATTTCAAAGAACTGAGATACAGCTTTTGAGTTACGAGAGAAAATACCAATTTTATCACCTTTCTTTAAAGTAATGTTCGCGTCTTTAAATAAAGTTTCACCATCAACAGAAGCAGATAAATTTGTAACTTCTAAGATTTGATCACCAGCTTCACGAGATTGTTCCCAAATAATTGCTGGGTAACGACGAGAAGAAGGTTTGATGTCATCAATATTTAATTTCTCGATCATTTTCTTACGAGAAGTGGTTTGTTTTGCTTTAGCAACGTTAGAAGAGAAACGAGCAATGAAATCTTGTAATTCCTTTTTCTTTTCTTCAGCTTTCTTGTTTTGTTGTGCACGTTGTTTCGCAGCTAACTGAGAAGACTCGTACCAGAACGTATAGTTACCAGAGTATAAGTTTAATTTACCGAAATCTAAATCACAAATGTGTGTACAAACAGAGTCTAAGAAGTGACGGTCGTGAGATACAACAATTACTGTGTTTTCAAAGTTTCCTAAGAAATCTTCTAACCAAGAAATTGTATTAACATCTAACTCATTCGTAGGCTCATCTAAAATTAACACATCTGGGTTACCAAATAATGCTTGAGCAATTAAGATACGTACTTTCGCTTTGTTATCTAAATCTCCCATTAAAGTGTAGTGCATATCTGATTCAATTCCTACATTAGATAATAATGTAGCAGCATCAGATTCTGCATTCCATCCGTTCATTTCTTCGTATTGAACACCTAATTCACCTGCTTTGATTCCATCTTCTTCGTTGAAATCTTCTTTAGCGTATAAGGCATCCATACGTTCTTTAATATCATAAAGAACTTTATTTCCACGTAATACTGTATCTAAAACTGTATATTCGTCGTATTTAAAGTGATTTTGCTCTAAAACAGACATTCTTTTACCTTTTTCTAAAGATACATGCCCAGATGTTGGGTCAATTTCTCCTGATAAAATTTTTAAGAATGTAGATTTTCCGGCTCCATTGGCACCAATAATACCGTAACAGTTGCCATTTGTAAATTTTATATTAACTTCGTCGAAAAGTACACGCTTTCCGAATTGAAGTGATAAATTAGAAACATTTAACATAATTTTTGGTATGATGTTTGTTTTAACATTTCGGCAAAGTTACGAATTTTAATTGGAATAAAATAAAGTGCAGAAGGAAGTTACAATTAAGAACAAACGTGCAAGATTTGAATACGAATTATTAGATTCTTACGATGCCGGTATCCAATTGTTTGGAACTGAAATAAAGTCAATAAGAATGGGGAAGGCCTCAATCACAGAAAGTTTCTGTCAAATTAAAGACGGAGAAGTTTATATCGTTAATATGTTTATAGACGAATACGATTGGGGAACTCATTTTAATCATAAAACTCGACGCGATCGAAAACTTTTATTACAAAAATCTGAAATAAAAAAATTAGAACGTAAAACCAAAGAAACTGGTTTGACAATCGTGCCTACAACTCTCTATATAAACAATAGAGGATTAGCTAAACTAAGGATTTATTTAGCTCGCGGTAAGAAATTATACGACAAGCGAGAAACAATAAAAGGAAAAGATTTAAAAAGAGATTTGGATAGAATGATAAAGAATTCTTAAATTTGCTTAATAATTACATAAAAATAAATATATTTAAAACGCTAAATATTTGATAATGAAAAAGTTTAATCTATTATTATCTGCAGTGACGTTACTATTAGCTGGTAACTCATTTGTAGACGCTCAGAATTCTAAAAATCCTTGGGCAATTACAGTAGGTGCACACGCGACTGACCACCGTGCAGTTCGTGGAGCTTTCAATCACTACTTTGATACTGATAACTGGGATATCGTTCCTCCTTTATCTAAATTATCTGTTATCCGTAACTTAAACAGATCTTTCGATGTTGATTTAACAGCTTCTGTTGGAGAAATTGACAACAAAAGATTAAATATCTCTGATGAGTTATTCATCAACGCTGGTTTAGGTTTACGTTATAAATTAGCTAACGGATACATCTTAGGTGAAAACTCTTGGTTTGATCCATACTTAAGAATCGGAGCTGGTTACCACCGTTACGATTACACAGGATTTGCAACTCCTTACAATTCTACAATTGGAGAGTCTGATAATCCTCAATTAGATGTTTTACGTGAAGACGTAGATGGTGAGAAAAATCACTTCGTATTAAACGGAGGGGTTGGTATCAACTTCTGGATCACTAAAAACTTCGGTTTAAATGTTGCTTCTGATTACAACTGGATTCCAGCAACACAAACTGATTATTTTGATTTCTTCCAACACTCAGTTGGTTTAACTTTCCGTTTCGGAAACAATGATAAAGATGGTGACGGAATCATCGACGACGAGGATGCATGTCCAGAAGTTGCAGGTATCGCTACTGCTGATCCAGCTACAAACGGATGTCCAGATGCTGACGGAGATGGAATTCCAGATCATTTAGATAACTGTCCTAACGAATTTGGACCAAAAGAAAACAACGGATGTCCATGGCCAGATACTGATGGTGACGGATTAACTGATAATGTTGATGGTTGTCCAGAGGTTGCAGGACCACAAGAAAACAACGGATGTCCTTGGCCAGATACTGACGGAGACGGAATCTTAGATAAAGATGACGCTTGTCCAACTGAAGCAGGTATTGCTACAAACAATCCAGCTACAAACGGATGTCCTGATAGAGACGGTGACGGAATTGTTGATAAATTAGATGAGTGTCCAGACGTTAAAGGACCAGCTGAAAACAATGGATGTCCTTGGACTGAAGTTCACGTATCTAAACGTTTATCTTCAATCTTATTCGAGTACAACTCTGATAAAATCGTTGAATCTTCTTACGAAGATGTACGTGTAGCAGCTCAAATTTTAAATTCAGATGATTTAAAAGACAAGCACTTCTACATTGACGGACACGCTGACCAAAGAGGATCTGCAGCTTACAACAAAACATTATCTTTAAAACGTGCTAAAGCAATCGTTAAAGTATTAAATGAAAGAGCTGGAGTTGATGCATCTCGTTTAACTGCTCGTGGATTAGGAGAAACTCAATTATTATGTACTGAGGAAACTGAAGAATGTTACCAAAAGAACAGACGTGTTGAGGTTTTACCAAAATCAGCTACTGTAGTTGAAACTAAAGTTGTTAAACCAACAACAAAAAAGAAAAAATAATTATCAATAGATAGTTAATATATTTCAGGCCTTCTTTTTAAGAAGGCCTTTTTTATTTCTGTATAGTTTCGGGTTATGTTGAAATAAAAAAAGTGTGAATCATATATGATTCACACTTTTTTTATTTTTATGCTGAAAGATTATTTTTTCTTGAATACGTAATATAAAATTGAAGCCGCTGTGATTACAGACATTGCATATCCCATCCAAGCTAATAAAGGCATATCTAATATTAAAGGTCTTACTTTGGTATTTGCTAACATACTTGCTCCAATACCAAAAGTTAAAGTTAAAATGGCTAATACTAATTTGTTAATACTTGATTTAAATATCGATAGGATTAATTTAATTTCAGCAATTTTAAAATTTAAAGCTAATTGATCATTATTAATTTTTTCAATTAGTTTTAATGTATCTTCAGGAATATCATCAAACAAATCTTTAATATCGCTTAAATTACTAATTGCTTTCTTAGCAATATTTTGTGGATATAATTTTTCCTTTGCTAATTTAGCAGCATAAGGACGCATTGATTTTTGAACATTTAAATCAGCATCCAATTGTTGACCAATTCCTTCAATCAAAGCAATTCCTCGCAGTAAAATGTAGACATATTCTGGTAAAAGAATGTGATTTGAATTTAAAATATTATTGAATTTTTTAATGATAACTTGTACTTCGATCGTATCAACTGTGTTGTATTCTAAATAGTCAAAAATATCAGAAATTTCTCTTTCTAATTGTTTATCATCTTCAATGTAATGTTTAATAGCCATCTTTTTTAGAGAGCGAACAATACGTTTGGTGTTTTTCAAACCAAAATTGATTACGACTTCTTCTAAAATTTCTCTTTCACCAACAGTTAAAACACCCATTGAACCAAAATCTATAAATACAATTTCTCCGTTTTCTCGTATAAATATATTTCCAGGATGAGGATCTGCATGAAAAAATCCATCTTCTAACAACTGTTTTAGATAAATGTCAAATCCTTTTTCAACAACCTTTTTGGGTTCAATTTTATTTTTACGAAGAGCCTCGACATCTGTTATTTTAAAACCTTCAATATATTCCATACACAAGATGTTGTTGTTACAATAATCTTCGTAAGTCTTAGGAACATATACATCTTTGCTTTTTTCAAAATTTCGTCTAAAACGTTCAATATTTTGAAATTCATTTATTAATGATAATTCTTTAAGAATAGAATTTTCAAAACTTTTTTCAATTTCAGAAATAAATAATTTTTGTAGACGATCATATTTTCTTTCTAAGAAAAAAACTAAATCACGAATCAACGCTAAATCTGACTCGATAATTTGTTGAATATTTGAACGTTTTACTTTTAAAATAACCTTATCTCCAGTAATTAAAGTGGCACGATAAACTTGCGAGATACTTGCGGCAGCAAAAGGGACTTTTTCAATTTCTAAAAAATGGTCTCTCACAACAATTCCAAATTCCTCGGCTAATCGATTTTCAATATCAATTGGCTCAGGTGGAACATTATCCTGAAGTTTTTTTAATTCTAAAATTAAATCTTCAGGAACTAAATCTTTTCTATTACTTAATAGTTGACCAAATTTGATGTAAGCAGGACCTAATTCTTCTAAAGCAAGTCTGAATCGTTGATTGAAATTTTGATTAAAAATTTCTTGAGTATGGCCAGTATTTAAAAAATCAGGAGTTAATGCTTCAAAATTACTTCTCGAAATTATTTCTTCAAAACCATATTTAGATAGTACACTTACAATTTTAGAGAAGCGTTTAATTTTTTTTAGGCTGTCCATAAGAATAAATTGATTGTTTATAAAGTTACTACAAATTCTCTTCCAAGTTATACAAAGGGCGACTTTTAGATTACATTTTTTCAGATTTATGATGTAATTAATTGAAAATTAATACTTATATTTGCACTCGCTAAAATGTGAAAGAAGTCAGCGAACTATTTTAAAGTTAAACATCTCTCAGTCATTTATTTACATTTTTATGACTTCTGATAAAACTGATTGAGATACAAATGATATTATTATGTCTACAGAAAATCAAGTAGAAGAGCAAGTAATTGAAACTGCTCAAATCGACGCTTTAGCTAATGCTAACGTTACTCCAGAGTCTTTTGACTGGGAATCTTTCGAATCAGGTTTAAACGAAGAAGATCGTAAAGAAAAAGCTGAATTAGAGCAAATGTACGATACAACTTTAGAAGACTTAAATGAAAATGAAGTTTTCAAAGGACAAGTTGTTCGTGTTACAGATAAAGAAGCTATCGTTGATATCAACTTCAAATCAGAAGGTGTTATTTCATTAAACGAATTCCGTTACAACTCAGACTTAAAAGTTGGGGATATCGTTGAAGTAATGGTTGATCAACGTGAAGATAAAAACGGTCAGTTAATCTTATCTCACAAAAAAGCTCGTACATTAAATGCATGGGATGCTGTTAATAAAGCACACGATGCTCAAGAAATCGTTAATGGATACATCAAAGCTCGTACTAAAGGAGGTATGATTGTTGACGTTTTCGGAATCGAAGCTTTCTTACCAGGTTCTCAAATCGATGTTAAACCAATCCGTGATTACGAACAATTCGTAGGAAAAACTATGGAGTTCAAAGTTGTTAAAATCAACCCAGAATTCAAAAACGTAGTAGTTTCTCACAAAGCGTTAATCGAGGCTGATATCGAAGTTCAGAAGAAAGAAATCGTTGCTCAATTAGAGAAAGGACAAGTTTTAGAAGGAGAAGTTAAAAACATTACTTCTTACGGTGTATTCGTAGACTTAGGAGGTGTTGATGGTTTAATCCACATTACTGACTTATCTTGGTCTCGTATCAACCACCCATCTGAAATCTTAGAAGATGGACAAAAAATCAACGTTGTAATCTTAGATTTTGACGAAGATAAATCTCGTATCCAATTAGGTATTAAGCAATTAGAAGCTCACCCATGGGATGCTTTAAATGCAGAAGTTAAAGTTGGTGATAAAGTTAAAGGAAAAGTTGTTGTTTTAGCTGACTACGGTGCATTCGTTGAGGTTGCTCCAGGTGTAGAAGGTTTAATCCACGTTTCTGAAATGTCATGGTCAACTCACTTACGTTCTGCTCAAGATTTCGTAAAAGTTGGTGATGAAGTTGAAGCAGTAGTTTTAACTTTAGACAGAGAAGAAAGAAAAATGTCTTTAGGTATCAAACAATTAACTCCAGATCCTTGGACTGATATTACAACTAAATACCCTGTAGGTTCTACTCACAAAGGTAAAGTTCGTAACTTCACAAACTTTGGTGTTTTCGTAGAATTAGAAGAAGGTGTTGATGGATTAATTTACATCTCTGACTTATCTTGGACTAAGAAAATTAAACACCCATCTGAGTTTACTAACGTAGATGATGTTTTAGACGTAGTTGTTTTAGAATTAGACGTTGAAGCTCGTCGTTTATCTTTAGGTCACAAACAATTAACTGAAAATCCATGGGATAAATACGAAGCTAAATACGGTGTAGGAACTATCCACACAGGTGTTGCTGTTGACGTATTTGACAAAGGAGCTACAGTTCAATTCGAAGACCAAGAAGTTGAAGCTTTCGCTCCAGCTCGTACTTTAGATAAAGAAGATGGTTCTCGTGTTAAGAAAGGAGAAGAAACTTCTTTCAAAGTTATCGAATTCAACAAAGAATTCCGTCGTGTAGTTGTTTCTCACACTGCAACTTTCCGTGAGGAAGAAGTTAAAGCAGAGAAATCTTCTAACAACAATAACTCTTCTAATAACACAATTGAAACTTCTACTTTAGGAGATATCGATTCATTAGCAGAATTAAAAAAGAAAATGGAAGAAGGAGGAAACTAATTCTCTAACTGAAATTTTTATATAAAATTAGGCTGTCCTTTTAGGGCAGCCTTTTTTATTGATAATTTAATCAACAATGAAATGAATTTTATGTTATTATTTTCAATAAATAATAGAGAAATTATTTAGTTATATTTGGCATCAATTTTATAAAAATATATGAAGAAATCTTTACTATATACAGGTTTTTTATTATTATCAATAAACATATTTGGTCAAGAAACTAATGATACAATTTTAAAAAACAATACAACTAATCAAGAAGAAAACTTAATAGATGATGAACCTAAATTCAAACATTCATTAGGCGATTTGAATATTAAGTTAGATGATACAGGTGACCGTTATTTAAAATTTGGATTAAACTCGCAAGTTTGGCTAAGAAGTATAGAAAATAATCCAGGAACTTTAGTAAATGGTGTTGAACAGAAAAACACTTACGATGCTGGCTTACGCCGTATGCGCGTAACGATGCAGGCACAGTTATCGCCAGCTTATCAAATTTATGTTCAATTAGGAATAAATAATCAATCTTTTATTGCAGGTGGTGGATCTGGTACAGGTGCAAATGGACAAGGTAAAAAACCAGCGATATTTTTCATGGACGCTTACAATGAGTTAGCGATAATTCCACAGAAAGATTTTAAAACAAAGCAAACGAATAACTTCAATCTTTATTTAGGAGCAGGTTTGCATGGTTTTAACGGAATTTCTAGAATGAGTAATGCATCAACTGGTAAAATTTTGATGGCTGATATGCCAATTTTTAATTATCCAAACATTGAAAATTCCGATCAGTTTGCTCGCCAATTAGGGATATTTGCTCGAGGTGAATATGATAAATTTAATTATCGTTTTGCAGTAAATAAACCGTTTGCTACTAATCTTCAACCGCAAATTGGTCAAACTGTTGATAATAATCAATCAGGTAAATTAAGCTATTCAGGTTATTTGATGTATAATTTCTTTGATAAAGAATCAGGTTCAACTGCATTTTTACCAGGATTTTATTTAGGGACTAAGAAAGTGGTAAATGTAGGAGTAGGATTTTATTCGTCAAAAGAAGGTGCTTTGTCTCAGCCAGAGTTAGGTGTTTATAAATCTCATGATCATTCCGTTTTAAGTGCTGATATTTTTGCAGATTTGCCAGTTGGAATAAAATCTAAGGAAATGGCTATTAATTTATATTCTGTTTTCTATCGTTATAATTTTGGACCTAATTATTTGAGAAATTTAGGGATTATGAATCCAGGAACGCTTGATCCTAATTATCCAGGAACAGTAGCTATGGAAGGCGTAGGTAATGCCAGAAACTTATTAGGAACAGGAAATATTTGGTTTACACAAGTTGGTTTTTTATTACCTAAATTTAGTGAAACGGTAAAACTTCAACCATTTGCATCTTATACCTTAAAAGATTTAGAAGGTTTAAATGAACAAGGAAGTTATTATGATATTGGTGCAAATTTATTTGTGTTCTCGCAATCGGCTAAAATCAGTTATCAATATTCATCTCGACCATTATATGATCCAGTAAATAAAAAACAATTCGATCGCAAAGGTGAACATATTTTAATGTTTCAGTTAGCGTTTTAATACATATATCAACCACTTCTTTACAAGAGAAGTGGTTTTGTTTTATAAGAAAAAGTGTAACTTTAAACCAAGATTAACACCTCAATGAAACTACTACTTGTTGAAGATCATCATGAACTTGCGACCAATATTATCCATTTTTTAACGCAAGAAAATTATGTTTGCGAATGGGCAACTTCCATAGCTCAGGCAAAAGATTTATTGTCAATGTTCGATTACGAATGTATATTATTGGATATTACACTACCTGATGGTACAGGAATTTCACTTCTTCAATATATAAAGGAAACATATTATAACGCACAAGTAATTATCATATCTGCTCAGAATTCTTTAGACTATAAAATTCTAGGTTTGGATAGCGGAGCCGATGATTATATTACGAAACCATTTCCATTGCCCGAATTACATTCGCGTATAAAAGCGGTGATGCGTAGAAATCAAAAAGAAAAAATAAGTGATATTTTAACTTATAACGAGATTTCTATCGACATGCAATCAATGGAATGTAAAGTAAATGAAACACTTCTTAATTTGACTAAAAAAGAATTAAACTTGTTGATTTATTTTATTAATAATAAAAACAGAGTGCTTTCGCGCCAAGCAATAGCAATACATCTTTGGGGTGATTATACATATAATTTGGATAATGTTGATTTTATCTACCAGCATTTAAAGAATTTAAGAAGAAAAATAAGTGAAGCGGGTGGGACTGATTATGTACAAACGGTGTATGGTTTAGGGTATAAATGGTCAGTTTAGTATGCGTTTAAGCGAGAAATTAACAAAATATTTTACCATTATTGTTTTCTTTTCGATGGCATTTGGTTTCGTAATTTTCTTTTTTGCCATCGAACGAGCAACGACACAATCAGCAATTGGAAAGTTAGAAAACTTAAATAAAATTGTTGAAAATAAACTTCAAACTCAATCTATAGAACAGATTGTCAAATCACATCCGCATGTAAAAATTAGCGTATTATCAGACCAAGATATTAATTTAATAGATGAAGTAATTAAAGAAGGTAATTACGAATGGAACGATAAGCTGCAGACTATGGTTAATCATGTTTCAGTAATAACTTATCCATTTGTTGGCAAAACACATTATGCGATTCAAAGTCAGATAAGTCTTACGATAATCGATAACGAATTTTTTGTAGGTATTATAATGGTTGTAGCTTGGATATTCGTTTTTGTTATTATCACGATTATATTTTTTGGGGAGTTAATTACTCGTAAACTATATACACCATTTTATCATCTTTTAGATGAGATGAAGCGATTTGATGTTCGTGAAAATTACCAGTTACAATTGATGGATACGAATATCTCGGAACTGAATGATCTTAATCAATTATTTGTGAAAACTTCATCACAGACCGTTGAACATTATGAAGCTTTAAAAGAGTTTACACAAAATTTATCGCATGAATTACAAACGCCAATTGCAAATATTAAAGGTAAAATAGAGCTGATGTTGAATTCTGATTTGACGGAAGATCAAATGTTTTCTTTAAGTAAAATGTATGATGAGTTAAATAAAGTTTCTACAATTAACCGTTCATTGGTTTTATTGATGAGTTTAGATCATCACGAAGTAACAGATGAAAAAATAAATCTTTCCGAATTAATAGAAGAAATTATTTCTGATCAAGATGATATGATTGCGATGAATGGTGTAACTGTTACGTTAAATATAGAAGCGAACGTTTACGCAAAATTGAATCCTTTATTGGCTCAAATTGTATTTTCAAATTTGATAAGTAATGCGAACAGACATAATATTCCAAATGGAAAAATTTCAATCGTATTGAATCGAAATCTTTTCAAAATTAGTAATACAGGTAATGAACAGGAATTTACCAATGAAACAATTTTTCAACGATTTAAAAAAGGAAAACACAATTCAGAATCGATAGGCATTGGTTTAGCTTTGGTTAAAAAGATTTTAAATTTATATAATTTTGAAGTTGAATATCAATTTCATCAAGATTTACATATTTTTTCGATTGATTTATCAGATAATTAATCCCTAAAACTATGTTTTTGATGGTTTTGTAAAATTTCAAACTTTCTTCATAAAAACTTCAAATTTTCTTCAAATTTCAATTGTTATTTAGTAGTGTAAAAAATACACAGATATTTTTTGCAACTCAAAATCACGATTTATAAAATGAAGAAATGTTTATTATTGATTACTTTAATCTTAGCTAATATAGGATCTGCACAAGATACCATAAAGCAATCAGAAGTGATTGTAGTTGAACAACCTGAGGTAGAAAAAAATCAATTCAAAAATTCGTTAGGGGATTTAAAAATTAATTTAGACCAATCAGGAGAAAAAAATATCAAAGTTGGTTTATCAAGTCAAATCTGGTTGCGTTACTTAGAAAATAATCCAGGTACAGCTGTCAATAATGTTCCACAAAATCATACATATGATGCTGGATTACGTCGTATGCGTATAATTCTGAACGCGCAATTAACCAATGCATATTCTATTTATATGCAATTTGGAATCAATAATCAGTCATTTATTAGTGGTGGTGGATCAGGAACTGGAGCGAATGGTGCAGGGAAAAAGCCTCAACTTTTCTTCATGGATGCATACAATGAGTTGGCAATTATTCCACGTATAAATTCTTCCACTAAAAAAGCGAATAAAAATCATTTTTATTTAGGTGCTGGTTTGCACAGTTGGTCTGGAATATCTCGTATGACGAACGCAAGTACAACTAAAATGTTAACTGCTGATTTACCTGTTTTTAACTTTCCTAATATTGAAATAACTGATCAATTTTCCCGTCAATTCGGAGTTTTTGGTCATGGTGAATATAATAAATTCAATTATCGTGTAGCGATTAACAAACCATTTGCTACAAATAGACAACCAGGAGTTGGCGAAATTGTAGATAATAACCAATCAGGAAAATTATCTTTTGCTGGATACGGAATGTATCAGTTCTTTGATCAAGAGAATACAGCAACTTCATTTTTAGCAGGAACATATTTAGGTTCAAAAAAGGTATTTAATCTTGGAGCAGGAATTTATTCGACAAAAGATGCCACGTTAGCTCAAACAGAACCTGGAGTTTTCGAATCACATGACAATTTAATGTATGGGATTGATGCTTTCTTCGATATGACTATTGGTGCAAAATCTAAAGAAATGGCTTTGTCAGTTTACTCTGTGTTTTATCGTTATGATTTTGGTCCAAATTATTTAAGAACAAACGGAATTATGAATCCTGGTACTAAAGATCCAAACTTTACAGGCGAAACTGCTGTAGAAGGATTCGGGAATGCTAAATACCTTTTAGGAACAGGAAATTTATGGTACACGCAAGCCGGATTTGTTTTACCAAAATTCAGTAATAAAGTTAAACTTCAGCCTTTTGCAACATACTCTTTGAAAGATTTAGAAGGATTAAGGGATATTGCACATTTCTATGATTTTGGAGCAAATCTATATATCCTTTCTCAAAATGCTAAAGTTGCTTATCAATATTCTTCTCGTCCGTTATTTAATGGAGATACTAAAGAGGTTTTAACTCGCAGAGGAGAGCATATTTTAACGTTACAAATTGCTTTATAATATAAAATTAACATCACATAAATCACAAAAAAATGTCAGAAACTATACATTCAAAAACAGTCGTTCAACAAGACATGAAAAAAGTAATTGCTGGACAAAAAAATAAAAAAACAGATGCGCAATTAACAGTTAAAGATCGTGTTCAAGCTATTATTGGTGGATCAATCGGGAATTTAGTAGAATGGTACGATTGGTACGCTTATGCTGCATTCGCTATTTATTTTTCGTCTTCATTTTTTCCATCAAGTGATCAAACGGCACAGTTGTTAAATACAGCAGGGATTTTTGCAGTAGGATTTTTAATGCGTCCAATTGGTGGCTGGTTATTTGGAACTATTGCGGATAAAATTGGTCGTAAAAGAGCGATGACCTTATCTGTATTATTAATGTCATTCGGATCATTATTAATTGCCTTAACACCAACATACGCAACAATCGGAGTTTTAGCACCAGCGTTGTTATTAATTGCTCGTTTATTACAAGGTTTAAGTGTAGGAGGTGAATACGGAGTTTCTGCAACTTACTTATCAGAGATGGCAACAGAAGATCGTCGTGGATTTTATTCATCTTTTCAATACGTAACGTTAATCGGGGGGCAATTAATCGCTTTAGGAATTTTATTAATCTTACAAAAATTTGTTTTATCTGAAGATCAATTAATAGCTTGGGGATGGAGAATTCCTTTCGTAATTGGAGCAATTTTATCTGTAATTGCATTATACTTAAGAAAGAACTTACACGAAACCGAAGCCTTCGAAAATAACAACGAGGATTCTAACAAAAAAGAAGAAAGTGGTTCAATCAAATTATTATTACAACATCCAAAAGCAATTTTAACGGTGGTTGGATTAACAATGGGAGGAACTTTAGCTTTCAATACTTACACAACATATATGCAAAAATTCTTGGTTAATACCGTGAATTTAACGAAAGAAGAATCAACCTTTATATCATTCTTATCCTTATTAATCTTTGCTTGTTTGCAACCATTATTCGGATTATTATCTGACAAAATTGGACGTCGTCCGTTATTATTAGGATTTGGAATTTTAGGAACAATTTTTACAGTTCCATTATTAACAGGTTTAGCAAGTGTAACATCTATGTGGGGAGCATTTGTTTATTTGATGCTAGCATTAATCATCGTATCAGGATATACATCAATTAATGCAGTGGTAAAAGCTGAATTATTTCCGGCTAAAATTAGAGCTTTAGGTGTTGGTTTACCATATGCATTAACGGTATGTATTTTTGGTGGATCAGCAGAATATATCGCATTATTATTCAAACAAAATAACATAGAGCATTATTTCTATTGGTACATTACCGGTTGTATCGCCTTTTCGTTAGTTGTTTATTTCTTTATGAAAGACACAAAAGAGCATTCTATGTTAAATAAAGACTAAGACTTATTTAATTTAAATACTATTGATTGTTTTATTATTTATAAGGCTGAACCAATTGGTTCAGCTTTATTTTTATCTGAAAATTTTCAATTATTCTGATATTAAATGTTAAAAATGAATAATATTCTAAAATAAATCATAAATATTGAATTTTATACATTTTAATTTGTATTTTTGTATCTGTAATGAATAAAGTAGAAATAAATTTAGACAATACGGACCTAAAAATCATGCGTATGATGCAAGAAAATGCTCGTATCAATAACGCTGATATTGCAAGAGAACTTGGAATGGCTCCGTCTGGTATTTTAGAAAGAGTAAAGAAATTAGAACAAAAAAAGGTTATTCTTTCTTACCATGCGAAGATAAACCCTTTAGCAATTGGACAAAAATTATTATCATTTATTTTTATCAAAACTACTGATATAATCGGGGACGAAACAGTAGGAAAACTTTTAGCTGAAATTCCTGAGGTTTTAGAAGTTCATGATATTGCTGGAGATGATGGATATTTAATTAAAGTTCGTACTGCAGATTCAGAAGGATTAGTAGAATTAATGAGAACATCTTTAAGTAAAATTGACGGTATTACATCAACAAGAACAACGATTGTTTTACAAACGATAAAAGAGGTTCCGACAATCGTAATACCAGAATAAGTAAAATTTTATTCAACACATATTAGGAAATGATTAGTCGGATAAATTTATTTAGAAACTGATCACTTTTCTGAAACAAATTATGATTTTTATTATGAAAAAACCCTGTTTATGATTATCTAAACAGGGTTTTTGCTTTTTATAAATTTTTATTTTCTTATAATTTAGTGTAATCCACAATTTCTAAACCGTATTGTGTTGTATGTGGTTTTTCGTGAATATTACGTGTAATAACATTCATTTTTGCAATTCCTAAATCTTTAATAATCTGAGAACCAATTCCGTGATTTTTTTCATCTTCTGGTAAAACTCCAGATTCAATTAAACCTCCTGAAAAGGCTTTAAAAGCTTCTAATTTAGACTGTACTAAGTCTGCATTTTGAATATTATTAATAAAAATAATTACTCCTTTTCCAGCGTCTTCGATGATCTTAGCCGTTTTTTCTAATAAAGGTGTTTCGCCGTTTTGTAATGCTGAGAAAAGATCGTAATAATTATTTGAAGATTTTACACGAACAGGAACCACATCATCTTTCGTCCATTCGCCTTTAGTTAAAGCAAAATGTACTTGATCGTTTGTCGTTTGTTGGTAAGCGATTAAGTTAAAATCACCAAATTTAGTTTTTGCAGTAAATTCTTCAATACGTTTAACTAATGATTCGTGTTCTAAACGATAGGCAATTAAATCTTCTATTGAGATGATTTTTAAATCAAATTTTTTAGCAATTTCTAAAAGTTCAGGTAAACGTGCCATTTCACCGTCTTCTTTTAAAATTTCGACAATACAACCAGCTGGGTAATGACCAGCCATGCGAGCTAAATCTACAGCAGCTTCTGTATGTCCCATACGAACTAAAACTCCTCCATCTTTAGAAATTAATGGAAAAATATGTCCTGGACGTCCTAATTCATCTGGATCAATGTTGTCGTCGATTAATGCTTGTATTGTTTTTGAACGATCTGAAGCTGAAATTCCAGTTGTACATCCATGCCCTTGTAAATCTACAGAAACAGTAAAATTCGTTTCGTAGATGGCTGTATTGTGTCCAACCATTAGATCTAAACCTAATTTTTTACAACGATCCTGCGTTAAAGGTGCACAAACTAAACCACGACCATGTGTGGCCATAAAGTTAATAACTTCTGGTGTAGCAGATTGTGCAGTACATAAGAAATCACCTTCGTTTTCACGATCTTCATCGTCAACAACGATAATAACTTTACCTTGTTTTAAATCTTCTAGTGCTTCTTCAATTGTGTTCAACTGAGATGATCTTGTGCTCATTTTTTTCTTTATTGATAGCGGGAATGTTCTTCCGTGAGTTGTTTCTTTTTTCTAAACTTATTAACGAAGTTCATGATTGGATCAATGTATTTTGATGCATCAAAAAGACCTGAATCTTTATTTGCTTTGATACAAAATACGATTGCAAATGGTAAAGCGATAAAGTTAGCAATCCAAGCAGCTAAGAAAGGAACTATATTTCCATTTTTAGCCATATTTTCTGCTGTAAAATTAATAACGAAATATACAACGAAAATAATGATTGATATAATAACAGGCATTCCTATACCACCCTTTTTAACAATAGATCCTAAGGATGCTCCAATTAAAAAGAATATAATACATGTAACAGCATAAGATAAATTTCTGTAGTAATGTAAATTTACTTTAGAAAAATATTTATCATTTTGCTTTAGTTGATCAACTAAATATCCAGAATTTTCTTTGTCACGCTGTGCATGTTGTAAAGCCTGAATATAAATACGATCCTGATCTTGAGGATTAAATTGATCAATAGTAACAACAGGTTCTAAATTCGTAGAGTCTACATTTTTATACTCTCTGGCAAAATAGAAGTTGTTATCGTACGCTTTTTGTTGTTCTCCTTGATATAGGTCAACGTATGAAGTTGTTAATGTGTCAATCATTTTAGATAAATCACCACCATTTAAAAATTTGTAATGATCACCTACTTGATTTTCACTATTATTTTTTTCAATTAATTCAGAAATATCAAAATAATAATTAAGCGTATCAAATTTAGTTGTTTGATTTTCTTGTCTTTGACGTTCGATAATATTTTTTCCTTGGATATTATCAGTATAAGCAATACCGTTAAATAATTCAAGTTTCAAGAATCGATTATCCTCTTTGTCAGCTTTTAAAATACCGTTTTTAGCTAAAATTGTCATCGTGTTTTCGCCAAAACCTGCGTTTTGATGCACGAAAATATCTTCTAAAAATTCGCTATTTTCACCTGTAACTTTATTGATTTTTAATTGAAAATTAGGAATAGTTTCACTAAAAACACCTTCCTTAATTTGCATGGTAGGTTTAGTTTGTAAGATGGAAAATGCCAAATTCTTAGCCTTTCTTTGTGAAAGTGGCATGATTCGGTCTCCGAAAAAATAAAGACCGACTGACATTAACATAACTAAACCAAAAACAGGAGCAATGATGCGTACCAGAGATATTCCGGATGCCTTCATTGCTGCAAGTTCGTATCGTTCACCAAAACCACCGAAGGTCATAATTGATCCAAGTAAGATGGTTAATGGTAAAACTAATTGTATAACGTTTATACCTAAGTATAGTAATAATTCGACGATGGTATACCATTCTAGCCCTTTACCAATAAATTTTCCCATTTCTTGCCAAGCAAATTGAACAATGAAAATGAAAAATAAGATACTGAAAATGAAAAAAAATGGTCCTAAAAAGGTTTTAAGGATATATCCGTCAAGCTTTTTAAACATTGATTATAATTGAGTAATAATATAGCCTTTAGACTTATATTTCTTTTGGTCAAAGTTAAAGTAATCTTTGTGAATAATTAAATTTTCGAGATAATCTTTTACTGTGATGGTTGTTTTTGAACCATCTTTTCCGAATTCTTGGTACGAATAAATCTGGTTGTTTTTTGTATTAATACCTAAAATGCTATGTTTCATTGTCGCATTTTGTGTTGTAGGTGTTAATTTAATTAACTGGATCGTTTGTCCACCAATCGTTTGCTTTTTATCTAATGTATAATGATAACCAGTTTTATATGAATTTAAAACTTTTGTTGGAGTTAAAAAATCATCTGAATTTGATGCATTCGAGATAACAACTTCACTATCTTCTTTAGAAATTGTGTATAATTTTTTAGCATCAAAAATTTGATTGATGTCATCAACACTTAAGTTAAATTTCTGTTTAGCAGAATACACTTCGCCCGATTTTTTTTGCGTGTTTCCTTTGTTTTGATATTCAAAATCGAATTTGATGTAATACGACTGTGCATTTTGGTATTTGTTGTGCACTTTATCCAACCATTGTTTAGCTGTTTGTGCATTTACCATTCCAACCCCTATTAATAAGAGTATGAAACTAAAAATAGTTTTTTTCATACAATTTGACATTTTTGTTAATTTAAATTATTCAACAATTGTTCCAAACTAACCTCGTCAGAAACTAAAACTTGTCGAGCTTTACTTCCTTCGAAAGGCCCAACAATACCGGCTGCTTCTAACTGGTCAATTAATCTTCCGGCTCTATTGTATCCTAATTTTAATTTTCTTTGTAAAAGTGATGCTGAACCTTGTTGTGCAATAACAATTAATCTTGCAGCATCATTAAATAATACATCACGATCTGATAAATCAATATTTAAAGCTGAAGAAGAATCTCCTTCGCCAACATATTCTGGTAAATGCATCGCATCTGGATAACCTCTTTGTTCACCAATAAATTCAGTAATATCATCAACTTCAGGAGTATCTACAAAAGCACATTGTAAACGTACTAATTCATTACCTGTTGTATATAACATATCACCTTTACCAATTAATTGATCTGCTCCCGGAGAATCTAAAATTGTACGTGAATCAATTTTTGAAGTTACACGGAAAGCAACACGTCCAGGGAAATTGGCTTTAATAGTACCTGTAATTACATTTACAGAAGGACGTTGCGTTGCAATAATTAAATGGATTCCTACGGCACGAGCTAATTGTGCTAAACGTGCAATTGGTAATTCGACTTCTTTACCCGCAGTCATAATTAAATCAGCAAACTCATCCACAATTAATACGATATATGGTAAAAATTTGTGTCCGTTTTCTGGATTTAATTTTCGGTCCTTAAATTTTGCGTTATATTCTTTTATGTTACGAACGTATGCATTCTTTAATAATTCATAACGATCGTCCATTTCAATACAAAGCGAATTTAATGTGTTAATAACTTTGTTATTATCTGTAATAATCGCTTCGTCCGAATCAGGAAGTTTTGCTAAGAAATGTCGTTCAATTTTAGAATATAAAGTTAATTCAACTTTCTTAGGATCCACCATTACAAATTTTAATTCAGATGGGTGTTTCTTATAAATTAAAGATGTAATAATCGCATTTAATCCTACAGATTTTCCTTGTCCAGTAGCACCAGCCATTAACAAGTGTGGCATTTTAGCTAAATCGGCAACAAAAGTTTCATTCGTAATAGTTTTACCAAAAGCAATTGGTAATTCCATATCAGCATTTTGAAATTTAGCTGAGGCCAAAACAGATTGCATAGAAACCATAGAAGGATTGCTATTTGGAACCTCGATACCAATTGTGCCTTTCCCCGGAATAGGAGCAATGATACGAATACCTAATGCGGCTAAACTTAAAGCGATATCGTCTTCTAAGTTTTTAATTTTAGAAATACGAACTCCCGCTTTTGGTACAATTTCGTATAGTGTAACAGTAGGACCAATAGTTGCTGTAATAGATTGAATTTCGATACCGTAATTACGTAAGGTTTCTAAAATTCTATTTTTATTTTGTTCTAATTCTTTTTGATCAATTGCTGTGCTTGATGAAGATTCGTATTTTCTTAATAAGTTTAAGTGTGGAAACTGATAGTTTGGTAAATCTTGTCTTTGATCGTATTTACCTTGTTGAGCAACTAATCTTGCAGCAGTTTCTTCAACCGTTTCTTCTTCAGTTACATTTTCAATTTTCAATTCTAAACCGTCAGATTTAATTGGTTCAATCTCGATTGTTTCTTCCTCTTCAGCAATTTCAAAAGTAAATTCGTTACCGTTATTTTCTTCATCAATAACTGCATCTGTGATGTTAATCACTTCTGGTTGATCTTCAATTTTTAGATCAAATGCATCCTCTGCAGATTGTGGATTAATTGCAAAATTAGCTTCAGGTTCTTCTTTTAAAGTAATTTCTTCTAATTCTTTATTTTGCTGTTGTTTTTCAGCTTCAATATTGAATTGATTAATTAAATCCTCTTCTTTTTTAGTTCTTTTTTCTAATTCCTCTAAACGCTTACGTTCGGCTTCTTCCGCTTCTTCTTTTTTACGTTGTTCTAAAAGAATTTTTTCTTGTTCGATTCTTTTTTGTTCTTCCGCTTCTAATTCTAATCTTATTTTCTCGGCACGTTTTTCTTTCCATTCCTGAAAAGATTCGTAAGAAAGATTATATCTAAACATCAAATAGACAGCTAATGAAACGAATAGTAACGCACCAACCCCAATCTTACCAATAAAGCTTTTTAAGAAATCATTCACCTCAAATCCCATAACACCAGAAAATTGTGTATGATCTGGATAGATGTAACCAACGAAGATTGGAAGCCAAATTAAAAAGAATATAATTTTTGATAAGTAGCTAAAAGGTTTAAATATTTTTTTACCTGTGATGATCTTAGCACTTAAAATAAATAAGAAGAATGGTAAGAAAAATGCTGCGATTCCTACACCGTAATGGATGAAAATTTCACCCAGAAGTGCACCAAATTTTCCGAAAATATTTTCGGCTACAACATCACGATCAATCATGTTTGTAATTTGACTTTGATCTTCAAATCCATTAAAATAATATGATCCAAAAGATAAAAGTAAAATAAGACCGAAAAATGCAATTAACACAAATATTGCATTAATGTATTGTTTAGATTTATTTGTTTTTGGAGCTTCCTGCGTATTTTTTATAGCCATTTTGTATTATGAGTGTATGAGATTGCAAAAATATAAAACTTTAAAGTAGACTTATTGTAAAAATCTGTAAATTTTACTTTCTAAAATTATATTTTTTATTCGAGAATTAAAACTATTATATTTGCCTATCATATGGAAAACTTTGTAGTCTCAGCTCGTAAATATCGCCCGTTAGAATTTTCAGATGTCGTAGGACAATCTGCAATTACAAATACGTTAGAACAAGCGATTGAGAGTAGTCAAATCCCTCAAGCGTTATTGTTTTGCGGACCACGTGGAGTTGGTAAAACAACTTGTGCACGTATTTTAGCGCGTAAAATTAACGAAGAGAATGGAGTAGACGGTGACAATGATTTTGCTTTTAATATTTTCGAATTAGACGCTGCGTCAAATAATTCGGTTGATGATATTAGAAATTTAATTGACCAAGTTCGTATTGTACCACAAGTAGGTAAATATCGTGTGTACATTATTGATGAGGTCCATATGTTATCTACGGCTGCTTTTAATGCATTTCTTAAAACATTAGAAGAACCACCAGCACATGCAATTTTTATTTTAGCTACGACAGAGAAACATAAAATTATACCAACGATTTTATCTCGTTGTCAAATTTATGATTTCAAGCGTATTTCTGTAGAAGATATCAAAGGTCATTTAGTAAATGTTGCAACAAAAGAAGCTGTAACTTATGAAGATGATGCTTTACATTTAATCGCTCAGAAAGCAGATGGAGCTTTGCGTGATTCACTTTCTATCTTTGATAGAATGGCAACTTTTACAAACAAAAATCTAACTTTAGATGCAGTTGCAGAAAATTTAAATGTATTAGATTACGAATATTATTTTAAAATGACTGATGCGTTTTTAGAAAATGATATTCCAGAAGCAATGCTTCAGTTTAATACAATTTTAAACAAAGGATTTGATGCACATTTGTTTATTACAGGCTTAGGATCTCATTTCCGTGATTTGTTAATGGCAAAAACGGCAAATACTGTTCAGTTATTAGAAGTTGGTGATCGTACAAAAGCTAAATATGTAGAACATGCGCAGAAATGTACAAGTGTTTTCCTTTTTGGTGCGATAGAAATTTGTAATCATGCGGATATTAATTACAAAACAAGTAAAAATCCAAGATTAACGGTAGAAATTGCTTTAATGCAACTTGCTTCTTTAACTGCAGAAGAGCAAGGGCTTAAAAAAAAAAATATAGGATAGTTCCACCTTCATTTTATTTAGCGGAAGATATTAAACAACAATCAAATCAAAATACGATTGTTGCAAATAACGTATCTGCAAATCAAAGTCAAGGAATTCCTGCTCCAAAAACAGTAGCTGTACCGACAGAATTAATCGAAAATCAACATAAAAGAGCTTCAAAACCTCTTGGATCATCTAATGGATCTGCGTTTAGTTTAAAAAATGTTATCAAAGAATCTAATGAAAAATTAGAATCAGATGATGAGGTTTTGAGAGATGATTTACCTCGCGACAATTATACATTGGAACAAGTTGAAAATTTTTGGAATAAATTTTTAGATCGTTTAAAAATCGAACATAGTATTCCTGCTTACAATGCTTTGGCGACTACAACAATTAAGTTATTAGACGATAATGTAATTCAACTAGAATTTATTTCTGCTTCCTCTGAAGCTGAATTTGATATTTATAAAAGTCGTATTTTGAACGGACTTCGTAGAGCAATTAATAACTTCTATTTTACGATTGATGTAAAATTATCTGAAGCTGAAGCTAAAAGCCATATTTTAACAACAAAACAAAAGTTTGAAGCGTTTGTAGAAAAGAATCCAACAATTCTAAAATTGAAAGAAGAGTTCGGGTTAGATTTATACGAATAGTAAAGTACTATAAAAAGTTGTTGTAAAACATTCAATAAAAAATGATTTTATCAAATTATTTTGTAAACTTGCATAGTTAAATACAGATATAATGAAAAAAATTCTTGTAGGAATTTTCGTTGTTGCATCATTAGTTTCATGTAACAAAGGAAAAACTGTAGAAAAATTAGATAACGACGATCAAAAAGCATCTTATGCTTTTGGAGTTGGTTTAGGTGAAGGAGTTAAACAAATGTCTGCTCGTTTAGTTGAATCTGATAGTATCGATTACGCTCAATTAGAAAAAGGTTTAAAAGATTATTTAAACGGATCTACAGGGAGAGAATCTTACTCAATTGGTCAACAAATGGGACAACAGATTGAAACTGTTATCAACCAACAACAATTAGATCAGTTAGACAAAGACATCATCGTACAAGGTATTATGGATGTAGTTCGTCACAAAAAGTTATTAATTACTCAGGAAGCTGGAATGGGATTCTTAGACACTTACGCTCAGAATCACATGAAAAATACAGCTAAGAAAAATGCTGAGGAATCTAAAAAATTAGTAGAGGCTAAAAAAGGAGGTAAAGCAAAAGCTACTGCTTCTGGATTAGTTTACGAAGTTGTGAAGGAAGGTACAGGAGCAAAACCAAATGCTAATAGTATCGTTAAAGTAAAATATACTGGTAAATTATTAAAAGACGGTAAAGTTTTCGATTCAACTGAGAAAAACAACAAAGGTGAAGCTGTAGAATTCCCATTAAACGCTGTTATTCCAGGATGGTCTGAAGGTTTACAATTAATGTCTAAAGGAGGTGTTTACAAATTCTACATTCCATCTGAATTAGGATACGGTGAACAAGGTGCTCCAGGAGGTCAAATTGGACCTAACCAAGCTTTAGAATTTGAAGTTGAATTAGTTGATTTCAAAGAAGGTGAACCAGCTCCAGCTCCATCACAAGGTGGAGGATTAACTGAAGCGCAATTACAAGAGTTACAAAAACAATTTGAAGCTCAAGCTCAACAAGGAAAATAATCCAAATTGAATATAAAAAAAATGCGACTCAATCGAGTCGCATTTTTTATTTAAAATATTTTATAAAAATTGAAATATCTGATTTACTTCTACAGAGCCTCTTTTTACAGTTATTAATTCTCCTTTTTTATTGTATAAATAGAAAGTTGGGATAGTTAATGGTTTAAATTTTTCTGCAAATTCATAATCCGAATCTTGTAGAATTTCAACATTATTTGCTGAGTAAAAATTAGGAGCTAAAGCGTTGATTTTATTATAAAATTCCTCTTTGCTGTATTCTGTTACTAAAACAATATTTACATCTTTTAGCTTTTCAAAATTGTTGTTTAAATGCTCAAGTGATAATAAACAATGGATACATTCTGGAGAAACTAATCCTATTATTGTCGTTTTATTTTTCTTCAAATCTTTAGAATCGAAAATACCTTCTCCTTTAATCTTTACAAATTGAAAAGCTGGCATTGTTGATGGATACTCATGTTCAGGCAGATTTGTTTGTGCAAATGTAAAAACGCTAAAACAGGCAACGAACAAAAACGTAAAAATTGACTTCATGTTATATTTATAATTTGAAATGAAGATATAAACACTTTTGTAAATAAAAAAAAGAGATCGTAAAAAATACGATCTCAAGTAAAAATGAATTTAAAAAACTATTTAGAGTTTAGATAGGATTAAAATTTTAGAATTTAAAAACGACTTGACCTGCAATATTAAATGGATCAATTTGATTAATAAAACCGCCTCGGTAATAAGAATTATATCCTACAACGTCCGTTATGTTATTAAAGAATAGACGGAAATCAAATTGCTTTGCGGCATAACCTAATTGTGCATTTAAAGTTGTGTATTCTGGCATTAAGAATGGAGCAACTCCGTTCATTACATTTCCATGCGAATCTCTTGAACTAGTTTGGTCATTAACAGGTCTTGATCCCGTGTAATATGCACCAACCGAAACTGATAAACCATCTACAATAGTTTGTGTGTTTTGAAATTTGTATTGTACCCAAGCATTTGCAGTTGAATAAGGTGAGTTCATTGGTCGAGATCCTTGTACATAAGAAGGTGAGTTGTTATAACCTGCATCTACATAAGAATATCCTAATAATACTTGCAAATTATTTAACGGGCGACCAGTTACTTCTACTTCGATACCACTTCTTCTTAAATTACCTGCGTAATCATAGAAATTTGTAGCAGCGTTAGTTTGTGGATCATAGTATTGATATGTTAAGTTGTCTTGGTTCATGTTAAAGTAGTTTACATTTGCTCTTAAACGATCATGAATCCAAGATGTTTTAATACCAGCTTCAAATTGATCAGTTACAGAAGGACCAGCTTTTGTTCCATCAATCATATTTTGTGATGCAGTGCGTAAACTTGTTGTTGTCGCATAAGTACCATAAATATTAATATTTTTTGTAGGAGAATACATTAATCCAACCATTGGATCGATAGCAGAATCTTTGTAATTATTAGCGTAAGAATAGCGAGCTGCTGCGACTAATTTGAATTTATCTGCATAGGATAACTGTTGCTGAGTTAGGATTCCGTAAGAAGTCATGTTTTCCATTGTAGACTCTCTTAATTCTAACTTCGCCCACTGTTCTGGAGTTAATTCGATGTGATTATTAATTGGACCTGTCGAAGTAACATCACTATTTACATTAGTAATTCCTTCGGCAGTACGGTTATCAGTTCTTGTTGTTGTTAAATCATATCCAACTTGCCAAGACCATTTGAATTTTCCGAAATCGAATTCTTTACCAATCACATCAATTTGTAAAGTAGAATTGCGATCGTCTTTAAAACTGCGAGCCATTCCACGTTGTCTTGTATCTCCATTTCCAGTTAAGGTAGAACCTAATACATTTCTTGTGTAAAAATTAGACATCCATGCTGCGCGTACATTAATCTGATCAGTTAATTGACGAGTTAAGCGTGCAGCGTAAGAAAATGTTTCCATTTCTTCATTATCAATATCAAAACCTAAAAAACGAGAGCCCATATCAATTAATCCATTTTCGGTAATTCCTTTCGTATTGTAAGTACCTCGATCGGGTGTAGCATCTCCTTTTAAATAATCAAATTCTGTAATGAATTCTGTTTTATCGTCGATTTTCCAAGCCAATGATGGATTAATATAAAATTTATCTTTATTGATAATATCTCGGTAACTATCAGCCTGTTCGTAAGCTCCATTTACACGAAATGCAAAATTTTTATTTTCTCCAACAGTTCTTTGAACATCAAAAGTAGTTCTGATTTGATTCCAAGAACCAACACGTAAGCCAATGTTTCCTGTATTTGTATAGCGAGGTGTTTTAGTAACTAGATTGATAACTCCACCTGCAGAACCTAAACCATTTGCCATACCTTGAGTAATTGCTGTTGCTCCACGAATTACTTATAAAGATTCAATCCCTTGCATATCTGCTACACCTGAAGAAGTTCTAAAATCAGAATCCATACGAATACCATTTTTAAGAACTGGAGTTCCTCGGTAACCACGGATAGACATAGATTCTCTATTTCCTCCATACGATCCAAATAAAGTAACTCCTGGAACATTGCGAGCAGCTTCGGTAATGGTTAAAGCTCCTTGGTCTTCGATTAATTTCTCTGAGACTACTGATATAGATTGTAATTGATCTTGAGGTGAACCTGGGAAACGTGTAATTGTTTCTAAACCTCTTTGTTTGGTATTTCTATCACCAAAGATTTCAACTTGTTTTAGTTGATTAATTGAATCATTTTCTTGTGCTTGAGTATATGTTGTACTAAGTAAAGTAATTATGGATCCTAATAAAAATGCATGTTTATTTATATAGTTTTTATTTAATCTAAATAATAATTAACAAATTTAATTAGAATTGATATAAATAAAAAAGAAATCGCATGATAAATATCATTTACCATGCGATTGTTTAAACTTATTCTAAATATGTTATTTTACTCAAAAAAAGAAAAATGTACGTTACCGTATTTTTTGTGTTGAACAAAACGTGGGTGATCTTCAAATTTGATTGATGCAGGATGTTCTAATATAAAGTTTCCTTCTTCTTCAATCCAACCATTCTCTAAAATACCGTCTAAAAGTTTTTTATAATCTTCCTCTGGTAAGTCGTAAGGAGGATCGGCAAAAACAATATCATAACCCTTTACAGCTTTTTTGCTCACATATTTAATAGCATCATTTTTTTGAGTATTAATGATGTTATCTAATTCTAATTTTTTTGAAGTTTCTTCTAAGAATTTTACACAAGCAAAATAGTTGTCAACAGAAGTTACTTTTTTTGCACCACGAGAGGCAAATTCTAATGAAATAGATCCAATTCCAGAAAATAAATCTAAAACTGTAATCTCATCAAAATACCATTGATTGTTAATAATATTGAATAAAGCTTCTTTTGCAAAATCTGTAGTTGGTCTTACAGGTAAATTTGACGGAGCTGTAATTCTTTTTCCTTTTAATGATCCTGAAATTATTCGCATTCAAAAATTTTATAAAGTAAATATTTTGGACCTATCGCTTCAATCTCTCTGTTAAAATCAATAAACTGAATATATTTTGCCAAATGTTCGTAAGCAATACTATCTTCAGTTATTCCTCCTTCTAATGAGACGTAAACTTGATTAGGATCCACATTAAATTGTTCTAATGAATTTAAGATGTAATAAACGATATCTTCGTCTGATGTTACATCAAATACATTATAAAGAGTAAAAACTCCTTTTTTATAAATGCAAAGTTCTAATTTTTGTTTGATTAAACGAACAAAAATCTGATTCTTTTCTGAATCTATTCTATTATTATCGATTAAGAATTTACCAACATGGAAAGTTGTTCCATTTTTAAGATTTGGTAAATTATTCAAAACTTTATTGAGCGGATTGTATGTGTTGAAAACTAAACTAGCATCTACATTTTTCAATTTTATAGTTTCAGCTTCAAATTTTGATTGATTTGATAAACTTATAAAAGAAGATAAATTATCTGATAAATGTACATTAGGTACAACAGTTACAGGAGTAGAAATGTAGCAAATTTTTACATCGTTATAATATAATAATAAAGGTAAATTTGATTTGATTTCTTTTTCTACTAGATCATACGAAACAGCTTCATTTAAATCAGGTAGATTAACATTAATCGCTTCTGAGTAAAATTCTTCAGTTCCTTGAACAGTCTTAGTTAAGAATGTTAACGTATCGTTTGTTATTAATAACGCTAATGATTTTGTAGAGGCGTTTTCAGACATAATTTGATTTATTTCAACTCGTTAATTAAAATATATATTAAAGCGAATGAGATCAAAAATAATAAAATTTTGAAAGCTATTTTCATCGGTGGTTAACTTTGATGTAAATATACTAATAAAATAAATCAGACTTCCCGAATTGTAAAAACTAATTCATCAAACATATATTTTTAGTTTCTTTGTAAATAAAAAATAGAATGAGAAAAATTGCAGTAATTCCTGCGCGATATGCAGCCTCTCGATTTCCAGGAAAATTGATGGAAAAATTAGGAGATAAAACTGTAATTCGCATGACTTATGATAACGTTGTCGCAACAAATTTGTTTGATGATGTTTTTGTAGTTACAGATTCAGAATTAATATATAACGAAATAGAAAATCACGGAGGTAAAGCTATTTATAGTTTAAAAGAACACGAAACAGGTAGTGACAGAATTGCAGAAGCAGTAGAAAAACTAGATTGTGATGTTGTTTTAAATGTACAAGGCGATGAACCGTTTATTAACGAAAAAGCTTTGGCTGATCTTTTAACTTCATTTGATGGCGAAGAAGGCCAAAATGTAGATGTCGCGACATTAAAACAAGAAATTACAGATGTAGAAGAAATTAATAATCCGAACATTGTAAAGGTAATTGTTGATTTTAAAGATTATGCGTTATATTTTTCACGCAGTCCTATACCTTATGCCCGTGAAACAAATTTTACTGCTACATATTATAGACATATCGGGGTGTATGCTTTTCGAAAAAATGCATTGTTAAAATTTGCAAAACTAGAAATGCGACAATGTGAGCGTGCTGAGAAACTTGAACAGCTTCGTTATCTTGAATATGGTTTGAGAATCAAGGTGGTTGAAACTGATTTTAATGGTGTGGGAATCGACACTCCAGAAGATTTAGTGAAAGCAAAAACGTTATTGAAATAACGTTGTAAAAAAATTAACAATATATCTAAAATGTTTGTTTTATATTTGCCCGCTAATCAAAATTTAACTTAAAAAACTCTTAAAACTAAACCTTTGATATGGTATTGTGCTTTTCGGTATGAATATTGTTGTTTTATAAATATAGTAAGTTAAATTAGTGATTATGAGTGATTCATGGAAAGAGTATGAGTCTGAGGGTCTGATTGAAAAAAGATCATTCTTAGTATCTAGAAGTGGACTTGTGAAAAAACTTTACACAGGTCAAGACAAATACAAAATTTTAGAAGGGGCTATTAACAACGGTTACCGTGCAATATGGGTAACTAAAGCCGATGGGAAAAGAACTGCAAAATACGTTCATAAGATGGTTGCAGAGACTTTTTTGTCAAACGATGAGAACAAAGAATATGTGATCCATTTAGACCATAATAAATTGAATAATAACATTGAAAATTTAAAATGGGCTACGTTAGAGGAATGGAAAGAACATAACAAAGATTTGTTTAGAATGATGAAAGGACGTTCTCGTTTAGATAGCATTCCTAATAGCAAGTTGACAGAAAATCAGGTGGTTCGTTTAAAGAAAAAATTAATGGATCCTAACCGAAAAACTAAAATCGCAACTTTGGCGAAACAATTTAATATCTCTCAAGGACAAGTTTACAGAATCCTTAGAGGTGAAAACTGGTCTCACATTGAAGTGAAGTAAACCAGAACATGAAGTAAAAAGAAAAGGAGATTTTTAAATCTCCTTTTTTTGTTTGTATCTTCATTTTAATTTTGAAGAAATAACCATTAAATATATACATATGTTGAAAGCTAAATTATCAATCTTGATTGCCGTTTTTTTATCAATTTGTGCATTTGCTCAATCAGCCGATGGAATAATTAAAAATAATTTAGCCCGATCTGGGGGAGAAAATGCATGGAATAATCTGAATAGTATTATTCTAAAAGGTGAAGCAAATATAAATGTTGATTATTCGTATCCAATTATTATACAACATCAACGCCCGTACAATAAAAAGGTTTCTTTTATTATTGATGGTAAAGAAGTTTTAAACGAAGGTTACGATGGTAAAAATGGATGGACGTACAGCGAAATTCAAAAGAAAAATGTTGTAGTACCTAATTATATTCCTGATGCATTTGATTCTGATCTTTTAAAGTATAAACAAAAGGGTTTCAAATTAAATTATATCGGTAAAGAGACTTATGAAAAAGGGAAACAATGCCATAGAATCGAATTATTAAAAAATAAGAATCAATCTTTTTATTGTTTTGATGATAAAACGTATGCAGTAGTTTTCGAAGAAAATAAAGACGAAATCTTATATTATCATGATTACAAAACTTTTAATGGTTTAAGTTTTGCCACTCGTATCATAGGGAAACCAAAAGAAGGAGGCGAATATGTTATTAAATTTAATACTATTCAAATCAATCCGCCTATCGATAAAAAAGTATTTAAATTTTAGTAATTTAAGTGCTAGCCTTAACCCTATTTTATAAAAAATAATTAAAGATTCTATATAATTAAGAATGTTTAATTTTGTACCAATCTAAAAAAGATATACATGTCTTTAAATTCACTATTTGATCCGAATTATACTTCTGAAAAGAATTATATCATAGATCTATTAGATAAAGCTAAAAAGCAAAATCTTAATGGAGTTACTTTCATTGATGAGCTGACAAGTATAATTGAAAATGATGAGTCTAAAAGATTGTTTTTAATTCAACAATTAAATAAGATTTTTTCAAACATCAATTTTATCAGTTATTTGGTAGACTCAGGTATCCATGTTGAAGATGGTATTTTATCCGTTTTTAGAAAACGTGTTGTTGATTTGCTTTTGCCAGAAATTGAAGATAATAACGAATTAACATCTTTAGTAAATGATGTTTTTTACGATTCTAAACGTTTCCAAATAATATCTTCAATTCCTAAAGATAGATGGACAAAGTTCTTTACAATCTTAGCACAAAATATGCCTGAGGAATTTGCAAAGAAAAAAATTAGCAGTGTAAAAAATTCATTATTACAAGCCATGTTAATTTTATCAGATCGTGTGTCTGGTGGATTTTCAGGTAAAGAAATGATTCGATATAGTTCCGAGGTAAACTACTTAGGTAACCCATTTTCAGTATTAGGTTTACATATCAATAAAATTTTATTAAAACCAGATGCTTCTTTTGATATTCTTGAGATTAAAGAATGTATTTCGAATTGTAGAAAATTGTTAGATGATATTTTAACACAAAAAGATTATAAAGGAATTTCGTTAGATGTAGCTGCTAAAATCAATAGGATACAGCAACAATTAACTCGTTTACAAGTTGTATTAAGTGCTTTTAATGACATTAAAAATGGAAATTTAATTGCATTTTACTCTAATTCCGCTAAATCTTGGACTGAATATTATTCTCCTAAAAAATGGATGAATAATCAATTAAGTTCTACATTATATTTAATCACATTTTTGGTTACTTACCATAACGGTAAAACGGGCGAAAAATACATCACTACCACTGCGAAAGAATATGTACGAATGTTTTGGACTGCATGTGGAGGTGGATTAATTGTAGCTATTTTATGTTTTATTAAAACTGCAATTGGTAACGTACCAGATTCGTCACCATTTTTCAAAGGATTCTTCTTTAGTGTAAATTATGCGATTGGTTTTACAACAATCTATTTATTACACTGGACATTAGCTACAAAACAGCCATCCATGACGGCTGCAAGAATTGCACGTGCATTAGTTCCAGCTTCTGGTACAGATTTAAATGTGAAGGATTTTACCACATTATTTGCCCAATTATGCCGTAGTCAGTTGATTGCTATTTTAGGAAATGTTATAGCTGGTTTCTCAATCGCGTTGTTAATATTCTTGTTTTTGGATAAGGTATTAGGGATCGAAGTTTTAAAATATTCTAAAGCTTATCATTATTGGGAAGAAGTTGTAATAATGGATCCAAAGATTTTCTATTTCGGAGGTATAGCTGGAATTTTCTTATTTATTTCGGGTGTTATTTCAGGAATTACAATTAATAATCAACGTTTTTATAATATTCCGGAAAGAATTTATCATCATCCGTTATTAGTTAAATTTTTTAATGCAAATCGTAGAAGAAGTATCTCGAATTGGTTCGAAAGAAATAATGGTGGTATTGTTGGTAATATAGCATTCGGTTTTATGATGGGATTTGCTTTTTTAATTGGAGATATTTTAGGTGTTCCGTTCGACATTCGACATATTACTTTTGCGGCAGGTAATTTTGCAATAGGTATTGGTGGAATGGATTATCACTTTACAGATAAAGGTGCAATTTTTATGGGATTTATCTCAGTTTTCCTTATTGGTTGGTGCAACTTTATCGTAAGTTTTGTACTATCATTAATGTTAGCATTTAGATCAAATAATTTACCTATCTATAAAATGTTTCCGATGTTTATTAACATCATTAAAGCATTTTTCAGAAATCCGTTACCATTTTTTATTCCACCATTGTGGACAAAATCAAAAGAAGAAGCATAATAAATATTATGGAAGTTAGTGTTTGTAAACAAACAAAATACGATAAGGCATATTTAAGAATGGCTTTAGAATGGGCCAAATTATCTTATTGTAAAAGAAAGCAAGTTGGTGCAATTATTGTTAAAAATCGTATGATAATATCAGACGGTTACAATGGTACGCCAAGTGGTTTTGAGAACTGCTGTGAAGATAATGAAGGCAATACACAATGGTATGTTTTACATGCAGAAGCTAATGCAATATTAAAATGTGCAGCATCTACGCAAGATGCTGAAGGCGCAACATTATATATCACAATGTCTCCTTGTAAAGATTGTAGCAAATTAATTTTACAAGCTGGTATTAAAAGAATTGTTTACATCGAGAAATATAAAGATAATTCCGGTTTAGAATTCTTAGAAAAGGCTGGAATCACAATTGTTCATATTCCTGAATTGGAATTAGATGCTTAATGAATAAGTTTTTTAAAATATTAAATATTTTTCTGCTTGCCACAATTTTATTTTTGGTAGGATTTCTTGTGGGAAAAAAGTTCGATTTTGCTTTTGATGAAAACGACGAAATTGTCGGTTTAAAATATAGTAGCAACGAGCAAAAAATTAGAAGATTAGTTTCCTTAATCGATAACGAATACATTAACAACGTAAATTCGGATAGTTTAGTAGACGAAGCTATAAATTTTATGGTTGGTAAACTTGATCCGCATAGTACTTATTTAGATAAGGAAATGATTAAAAAGGCCAACGAAGAAATTAGTGGTTCTTATGTTGGTGTGGGTTTACAATACCGAGTTTTAAATGATACCGTTGTTGTTACTCGAATGTTGCCTGGATCTCCCAATGAAAAGCTATTAAAATTTGGTGATAGAATAGTTGCTATAGATGAGCAACAAGTAACTGAATCTAATCTTAAAAAATTTACAACTCTTTTAAAAGGGAAAAAAAATACAGATGTTAACATAGCTGTTATAAGAGATAATCAACCCATTTCAATTACTTTAAAACGTGCGTCAGTTCCGGTACCAACGGTGGTTGGCGAACATATGATTACAAAAGATATAGGCTATATCAAATTAACTCGATTTGGGGAAAAATCTGGAGATGAGGTTCATGATGCGTTAAAAAATCTTTTGGATAGTGGAATGAAAACTTTAGTTTTTGATTTGCGTGGAAATCCTGGAGGAGTAATGAGAGTTGCAGAGCAAATTGCAGATGAATTTTTAACAAAGGATGAATTAATCGTATATACAAAAGATAAATCACAAACAAAAAAATACATTTACGCTACAAATTATGGACTTTTCGAAAAAGGAAAAGTTTATGTTTTAATTGATGAAAGTTCTGCTTCATCAAGTGAAATTGTTGCAGGTGCTATTCAGGATTATGGACGCGGAACTATTGTTGGTCGTCGTTCATATGGAAAAGGTTTGGTTCAGCGCGAAATAAATTTAGGTGACGACACTCGTGTTCGTTTAACTGTAGCAAACTATTATACACCTTCTGGTAGATCTATCCAAAAACCTTACGATAAAGGAAATCAAGCCTATGCAGAAGATATTTATGCACGTCTTAAAAGTGGAGAATTATATAACAAAGATTCAATCAAAGTAAATGAAAAACTTCGTTATGTAGCGCCATCAGGAAAAATTGTTTACGGTGGAGGTGGAATTATCCCGGACGAGTTTGTTGCGTTAGATGTAACCTCAGTTTCAAATTGGTTAGATTATAATAATGATGCTAAATTTTACCAAGAATTTATTTTAAAACAGGCAGATAAAACACATAATCTGTTCTTTTTTGAGAACGAAAAACGTTACATAAAATATTTTGGAGCTGGAATTTATAGAAATGAATTTTTACAAATGATGGGAGTACCTTCTGATCAATTTAATGAAAATTTAGGTGCAACTGTTGACAACTACATAAAAGCCACATTAGCGAATGAATTATTTGGAACTCGAGCTTATTTAGAAATATGGAGCAAAGAGGATGAAATGATCAAACGAATTTTAGAACTAGAAAATACAAAATCTTAACATGCTTTGGAAAGACGCATTGTATGATTATAAAATGTATCTGAAACTTGAAAAAAGAGTTTCAGATAATACAATAGAAAATTATTTAAGAGACATTAATAAACTAATTAATTCTTCCGATAAACTACCTTTAGAATTTACTCAAGACGATATAACAGCGTTTATACATGGATTTGCTTCCAGTGATTATAGTGTACGCTCGCAAGCGAGATTAATATCAAGTTTGAAAAGTTTTTTTGGATATCTTCAATTAGAAGAATTCCGAGAAGATAATCCTGCATCAATGTTAGAAACACCTAAAATCGGTTTAAAATTACCTGATGTATTATCAGAAATAGAAATCGATCAAATGATTGAAGTTATCGATTTATCTAAACCAGAAGGTCAACGAAATAGAGCAATTTTAGAAATGCTATATGGTTGCGGACTTCGTGTTTCAGAATTGATTAATCTTAAAATTTCTGACCTGTTTTTTGATGAAGGATTTGTGCGTGTTATCGGGAAAGGTAATAAACAACGTTTGGTCCCGATTAGTGATTATACAATAAAATATATTAACTTGTATAAAGATACAATTCGTGTGCACACAAATATACAACCAGGCTTTGAGGATTATTTGTTCTTGAATAGAAGAGGTAAAAATTTAACAAGGGTGATGATATTTACAATTGTAAAAGAGTTATCAATTATTGGAGGTGTAAAAAAGACAATTTCGCCCCACACATTTAGACATTCTTTTGCAACACATTTATTAAAAAATGGTGCAGATTTGCGTGCAATTCAGTTGATGTTAGGTCACGAAAGTATTACAACAACGGAAATTTATACTCATGTAGATCAAGAATTTATTCGTGATGCGATTTTAAATTTCCACCCAAGAAACAAGAACTAATCAATTCTAAATATATGGAAATCAAATCGTTTAATTTTTGTCCGAACTGTGCATCTAAAAATATTTCTTTCGATTACAGAAAGTTTAATTGTAATGATTGCAATATGGTTTATTATCAAAACGTAGCTACTGCAACTGCTGTAATTTTACGTAAAGGTGAAGAAATTCTTTTCACTGTAAGAAATCGAGAACCGCAAAAAGGAAAATTAGATTTACCAGGCGGATTTACTGATCCGGATGAAACGGCAGAAGAATCTTGTCAGAGAGAATTAAAAGAAGAATTAAACATTACCACTCCATTAGAAAATTTCAAATACTTATTATCACAACCTAATAATTACGAGTATAAGACGATTCCGTACAAAACGTGCGATTTAGTTTACGAAGTGACTTTTCCAATTGGCACTGAACTTGCGATTGAAGAAGATGAAATTGCTGAAGTAAAATGGATTAATATAAATGAAATTAATTTAGACGAAATTGGTTTTGTTTCGTTACGTAAAGCAGTTGAATATTACATAAATAATCAATAAACTATGAATAAATTTGTTACGTTTTGTATTGCAATACTATTTTTTGCAGGTTGTAATTCTCAGAAAGTAAGTGTAGATTATGATAGAAATGTAAATTTTTCTCAAATCAAAACTTACAAAATCAATACAACTATGGCTACAGGTTTAAATGATTTAGATCAAGCAAGATTATTTGATGCTTTAGAGAAGAATTTTAAATATAGAGGTGTTTTAAAAGCTGAGCAATCAGATGTTGAGATTTCAATTCGACCAAGAGAATATGTCTCTACTAATCGAGGTCCATCTGTTGGAGTAGGAGTAGGAACAGGAATTTTAAGTAGAGTAGGTGGAGGAATTTCTATGGGAATACCATTAAATACCAAAAGTTTAAATCAAGAATACACGGTATCAATGTATCAAAAAAATACAATGATTTGGGAAGGTATTCTTAATTTAAAAATGCCTGTAAATGCTTCCGCTGAAGTTAAGCAACAAAATATGGATAAAGGAATTGCAAAACTTTTAGCAAATTATCCACCTAAGAAATAATTATTTACGATAGTTAAAAACCAACGGGTTATCTTCTGAATTAACCAAGATTGATTTTTCCAATATTCTTAAAGTTGCAGGTTGGGCCGGATGTGCTTTTCCTGCAATTTTATCTAAACGAAGTTCGTTCACACCATAATTAATTACTGCGTTTAAAACTTCAGTTCCATAACCTTTATTCCAGAATTTCTTTTTTAATCTTACATTCAATACAGGACCATATTTTGTTTGGCGCATTCCTGCCCAACCAACAAAACGTCCGCTTTTTTTCTCGAAAGTAGCCCATAACCCATAACCAAATTCATGGTAATGTTCTATCATTTTTTCGATAAAGTATAAAGCTTCATCTTCAGATAAATATGGTTTTTCATTAACAGCTTTCGCTACTTCTTTTTCAGAATTCATCTGGAATAAGTCGAAAGCATCAAAATCAAGAAATTCTCTTACTACAAGAGACTTTGATTCACAAATAGTCTTCATTAATTTATTGATGTATTGACTGCAAAGGTAAGAGTATTCCTACAAAATAAAAAAGTCTTACAATAGATGTAAGACTTGTGATAAGTTATTTAACTTTATCCTGAATTTCTTTAACAAAGATTTGTTTCTTTAAATTGATAATCTCGTTGTTTTGATTTTCAATTTTAGCTTCCAATTCTTTTTGATTTTTTAGTAATTCTTCTACTTGCTTTTCTTTATCTGTTAATTGATTAAAGAAAGTTTGAGATTTTTGACTTGAGCTATTTAATGCTGAATGCATTTCTTGTAACAATCCTTCAAATTCAGACTGAGATACATTCATTAATCGTTGTGCATTTGCGAATGCAGTGTCTTTAACATATAACTCTTTTTTGGTTTTGTCTAACTCTTTTTCTAGAGTTTCAATACTATGATTTGCAAGTGTTAATTCTTTATTTAATTTACCTTGCTCATCTAAAGAGGCATAATAACTGTTTTCTAAATCGTCGAATTTCTTTTGAGGAACACAACTTGTAATTCCTGCAAGAATAACGCAACTAAAGATTATTTTTTTCATTATTCAAATGATTATAAGTCTAATTCTAATAAAATAGGACAGTGGTCCGAATGTTTTGCTTCTGGTAAAATTGCTACTCTTTTCATTTTAGATTCTAAAGTAGAACTTACCATGTTGTAATCAATTCTCCATCCTTTGTTGTTTGCACGAGCATTTGCACGATACGTCCACCATGAATAGTGATGTGGTTCTTTTACAAAATATCTAAAAGAATCAATCATTTCACAATCTTCCATAAATCCACTAATCCACTCACGTTCGATTGGTAAAAATCCTGATACTTTAGCATTTCTAATCGGATCGTGAATGTCTATTGCTTCATGACAAATATTGTAATCACCACAAATTATTAAATTTGGATGAGTCTTTTTTAATTCTGAAATATAGTTTTTAAAATCTTCACAAAATTGCATTTTAAAATCTAATCTATCAATATTAGTTCCACTTGGAAGATATAAACTAATCACAGAAACGTGATCAAAATCTAAGCGAATTACACGTCCTTCAAAATCAATATAATCAATTCCAGTTCCAATTTCTACATGATTTGGTTTTATCTTAGTAAAAATTGCAACGCCACTGTAGCCTTTCTTTTCTGCCGAATGCCAATACGATTCATATCCTAATTCTTCAAAAGCTAATGTATCAACTTGCTCTCTTAAAGCTTTCGTTTCTTGTACACAAAATACATCTGGATTAGCTGCTTTTAACCATTCAACAAGGCCTTTTGTCATGGCTGCCCTAATTCCGTTAACGTTATAACTGATGATTTTCATAAGAAGCGAAAATAGTAATTATCTACATTTTAACTGCAATATAATAATAGCTTTTATATATAATTGAATTTGTTTTGTAACTTTTTGAAAATTAATACGTCTAATTATAAAACCCTATTTATGAAAAATATTATTTTACCAATAACAGTAGCATTATTTACAATTTTTTCTAGTTGTTCTGTTGATTTGAATGGAAAAAAAAGTAATGATATCGAAGAATCATTAACATATACAGATAGAAATGCAATAAAAGAAAATAGAAAGGTGTCTAATTTTGAACATGTGGATATTTCAAGTGCTTTTAATGTAGTAGTTTCAGATAACGATTTTAATGGAAATGTGGTTGTTTCTGCGCCAGATTACGCAATGGAAAAAATTGTAACCAAAGTTGTGAACGGCACTTTAAAGGTTTATGTTGATGGTTCATTATCGATGAAAAACGGTGAGAAGTTGGAAATAACTTTTCCACATCGTAAATTAAGAGATATTAAACTTTCTGGTGCATCAAAATTAGTTGCTAAACATGCTATGAAGTTAGATAAATTGGATGTAAATTTATCAGGAGCGAGTAGTTTAGATCTAAATGTCATTTCTAATTCTATTAATTTAGAAAATTCAGGCGCTTCAAAATTTATCTTAAAAGGTAACGCCAAAGATTTTGAAGTTAAAGTTTCAGGAGCTTCAAAAATTGAGGCAGAAGAATTAAAAGCATCTAAAGTTAGAATTAATGCTTCTGGAGCTAGTTCGGCTAAGATTTGGGCAGTAGATAACTTAATAGTTGATGCTTCTGGCGCAAGTAAAGTTTATGTTATAAAACAAAATGGATTGAAAAAATCAATAAATACATCAGGAGCTTCAAAGGTTTCTGAAATTTAATTTTTTAGTATTAAGAAAAAAAGTGGATGATCATTCATCCACTTTTTTATTTATATCTTTTTTAGATTTTTAGAATTGCCAACCTAATGTTAATAAGAATAAATTGTTATTCAATTTTGCTTTAGGAGCATAAGAGTTGTTTAAATCTACGCTAAACAAATCTCTATCAACATAAGTTGAATTCCCGATCAAATAATTAGCTTCTTGCGTTTGATGTTGGTAAGCTGCATCAATATAAAAACCTCCAAAATCGTAACCTAAACCAGCACTAAATCTATTAACATCTCCTAAGAAAGGCTTATTTAATGTAGTTGTAGCTACATTATTATTTACATCAGCAATATTCATTGTGATATCCTCATAAGGTGATTGTACATAGTTGTAACCGGCACGAATTTTTAATCTATCGTAACGATATTCTCCACCCACTCTAATTTCACTCGAATTAGCTACATATTGATCAATAAAAGCATTGTCCGCAGCAAAATTAGCTGAAGGTTTCAGTTTTGAATCATTGTTTAGATGATAGGTATAATCAACTCCAAAAGAGAAGTTTTTATCTAATACAAAACCTAACGATCCTACTAAACGACCACCTCTAGTCATGTCGTAATTGCTTCCGTATAAATTATAATTAGAAACGTCTCTATTGTCGTTAAAATTAGCAGCATAATAAACTTCATCAACATTGTACCAAACTGGTGAGTGATATGCAACACCTGCTCTTACATTATGATTAAATTTATAAATTGCACCTGCAGTTAAAGAGAAACCTTGTCCAATTTCGTTATAAGGAGTTCCATTCTTATCATAAACATAGGTAGTTCCAGAAACATCAGATTTTTCAGCATACTGGCTGAAAGCTTGATAATTACTTTCGTGGAAATTTAATCCTAAACCTAAGTATAATTTATTATCATACGCTGTAGCAAAATTTAAAGTAAATTTAGATTTATAACCTTCAATTTGATCTGCATAACCAGCAAAACGATAAGTGTCTGTTATATTACCAGCATCGTCTATTACGTCAAAAGCGATATTTTGGTTAGAATTAATTTGGTTTAGACGATCTAATCTCTGATTCAAATAATTTAAACCAATTGTAAATCTATTCCATTTTGAAGATTCATCATTATTAAAAACGAATGTTCCACCAAAATGTTGAAAATCAAAACGTGAATCTTTTTCTGTTCTTTCAGTAGCGAAAGTATTCGTGTTTTTGAAAGATGATACGCCAGCTGTAACTTGAACTTCAGAATTTATTGCAACTCCCAATCCCGCAGGATTTTGTTCAACAGCAGAAATATCTCCACCTAAAGCACCTACTGCACCACCTACACCAATATATTTTGCGCTTCCACTATTAATATCTTGTCCGTACAATTCTATAGCATTTGTTGAATATTGCGTACTTACTTGTTGTTGCGCATATGTCAATCCACTTCCTAAGACAAGGATATTGATAAATATTTTTTTCATTATATGTTAGTAATATACTTTATTTTAACGTCTTCCTGATCCACCTCTTGCACCAGAACTCATTGATCCACTTCCCATAGAACCTGATCCTACAGAACCAGAACTTCTCATTCCTCCAGTATTAGAAGGTGTGTATGATGGAGTCGTTCTTTGTGGCTCGTATGATTGCTGTCTTGTAGGTTGTTGCGTTCTACTTGGACGTGTTGATTGATTCGTAGTACCAGAAGTAGTTCCTTGTTGTGGTCTCGTAGTTCTAACTGGACGAGTTTCACGAACAGGAGATGTACCAACTGTACCTGAATTAGACATTGAATTTGTAGGTCTTACTTCTCTTGTAGGTCTAGTTTCACGGACAGGAGTAGTACCAACAGTTCCAGAATTAGAAATGCTGTTATTAGGTCTTACCTCTCTCGTAGGTCTAGTTTCTCTAATTGTAGAAGTACCAACAGTTCCTGTATTAGAAATATTGTTTGTAGGTCTTACTTCACGAGAAGGTCTTGTATTTCCAGTAATATTATTTTCAGGTCTAATTGTATTATTAGGTCTTGTTAAAATATTATTTCTACCATTATTCGGATCAATTAAACCATTATTAGGTCTTCCTCCTGGAGTTGCATAGTTTGGTCTATTGTAATGGTTGCTGTAGTAATAAGATCCGTAGTAGTTAGGATATACCCATCCACCATAGAAAGGTCTATTCCAACCCCAACCGTATCCACCGTACCATGAGTTACCCCATCCACCGTAAAAACCTCCGTAAAAAGGATCATTCCATCCCCATCCGAATCCCATTCCGTAATTCCAACCCCAACTAGAATTAAATCCCCAGTAAGGATTCATACCCCAACCGTAGTGTCCGAAATGCCATGGGCTACCCCATCCGAAGTTGTTGTTATAAACTGTAATATTCGTACCGTCGTTTCTTCCCCAATCAGCATTGTTTCCTAAGCTATTATAGAAATTATTTCCAAAAGAAGAATATCCGTATCCGTAAATATTTACATTTACGTTGTCATTTTGTTCATCCGAATTTTCATAGTAAAATTCTTCAGCACCATTACCGTTAGCGTCAAAGTAAGGAGAACCAACTCTGATACCGCTTTCTGCTGGTGAATTCTCTACCTCAACTTGTGCATAGGTTTTATCGGTATTAGGATTATAATACACACCATCAGTTTCTATATTCGAAGCTGATTGATACGTTGTACATGAAGAAACTCCTAAAATTACCGTTAACGGCACTGATAGTTTAAGTAAATTTTTAGAAATTTTAAAAACTTTATTCATTGTAAATGTATTTACTATGTTTGAAATTAATAAATTTGTACTTTATTTTAAAGGCAACAAGTATGCCATTGAAATGAAGTTACATAAACAAATATATAAATAATATGGCAAAACTTACAACTCGTGCTGAGGATTATTCTAAATGGTATAACGAACTTGTAGTTAAGGCAAATCTTGCTGAAAACTCGGGAGTTAGAGGATGCATGGTTATTAAACCGTACGGGTATGCTATTTGGGAAAAATTACAGGCAGAATTAGACAAAAGATTTAAAGAAACTGGTCACCAAAACGCGTATTTTCCACTTTTTGTACCCAAAAGTTTATTTGAGGCAGAGGAAAAAAATGCAGAAGGTTTTGCTAAAGAATGTGCTGTTGTAACTCATTACAGATTAAAAAATGATCCAGATAATGAAGGTAAATTAATGGTAGATCCAGAAGCTAAATTAGAGGAAGAATTAATTGTTCGTCCAACTTCTGAAGCTATTATTTGGAATACTTACAAGAATTGGATCCAATCATATCGTGATTTACCAATCTTAATTAACCAATGGGCTAATGTAGTTCGTTGGGAAATGAGAACAAGGTTATTTTTACGTACTGCCGAGTTTTTATGGCAAGAAGGTCACACGGCTCATGCAACGAAACAAGAAGCTGAGGAAGAAGCTGTAAAAATGCAAGAAGTTTACCGCGATGTAGTTGAAAATTTTATGGCAATCCCGGTTGTTAAAGGGTATAAAACTCCGTCTGAGCGTTTTGCAGGTGCAGATGAAACTTATACAATCGAAGCTTTAATGCAAGATGGTAAGGCGTTACAAGCTGGTACATCTCACTTCTTAGGTCAGAATTTTGCGAAAGCATTTGACGTGAAATTTACAACGAACGAAGGAAAACAAGAATATGTTTGGGCAACATCTTGGGGTGTTTCAACACGTTTGATGGGAGCTTTAATCATGACACATTCTGATGATTTGGGATTAGTTTTACCTCCGAAATTAGCTCCAATTCAAGTTGCAATTGTTCCAATTTATAAAACAGAAGAGCAATTAGCAGAGATTCGTCAAGTAGTTGATAAAATCCAAACTGAATTGAAAGAGAAAGGAATTACGGTTAAGTTTGATGATGATGATAAAACTAAACCAGGTTGGAAATTTGCTGAATACGAACTAAAAGGTGTTCCTGTACGTATGGCAATTGGACCAAAAGATCTTGAAAAAGGTCATGTTGAGGTTGCTCGTCGTGATACTTTAGAAAAACAATTTATTGCTTTAGATGAGGTTGTGAATCGTACAGAAAGTTTATTAGAAGAAATTCAAACTAACTTATATCAACGTGCATTTGATTACAGAGCTGAACATACAACAGAAGTTTCTACTTGGGAAGAATTCCAAGAAGTTTTAGAAAACAAAGGTGGATTTATTTCAGCTTTATGGGATGGAACAGAAGAAACAGAAGAAGCTGTAAAAGATGCTACAAAAGCTACAATTCGTTGTATTCCTCAAGCATTTGAAATTCCTACGGAAGGAGTTGATATGTATTCAGGAAAGCCAGCGAAATACAGAGTTTTATACGCGAAAGCTTATTAATAAATTATATAATTAAAAAAAGCCGTGAATTACTTCACGGCTTTTTTTTACTTTTTTTGCGCTTTATGTTTCTCAATAATCGCTTTTAATTTAGCTTTTTGTTCAGGAGTATAAATATCATCAATTTCTTCTAACTCACGTTTACGTAAGTCGTTCAATTTACGTTTCAACTCAGCCTTTTCAGGGTTATATTTATCTTTGATTGCTTTAATTTTTAATACTTGAGCGTCAGTCAGATCCATCTCTTTCTTAAATTTCTCAAATTTCTGCTCATTACTTTGGTTAGTTTGTCCAAAAGCTGATACAGAAGTTACAAATAAAGCAATATAAGCTATGTTTTTTAGACTTAAATTCATATTCTAAATATTTTAATCAAAACTCTTTACAACTTTAGACCTAAATTTTTAATAAAGGTTTAATTAAAGAGAATAAAAATTATGATTAACTTAAAAATGAGGTGATTTTTTTTGATTGATCAATTTTGATAAAAAAACTTTAAATATTGATTAAACCTTTTGTCTATTTTATTGTCTAAGGTAGTATATCAAAATTAACTACAATCAAAATTAATGATGGGATTTAAGAATTTATTTACTTTACTATTTGGTTTGTTTGTTATTGTGTTGAATGCACAAGATAAACTACAAATCAAGGGAAAAGTACAATCGAATGAGAATACACCTTTGCAGTATGTTACGCTTACTTTAGAAGATAATGAAGGTGTTGTGGCTGAAGCAATGGCAGATGAAAAAGGAGATTTTAATATTGAAGCTCCTGCAGGAAATTATATTTTATTGATTGAGCCTTTAGGATATGATGTTATCCAAAAAGATATCAATTTATCATCTAACATCAACTTAGGTTTAATGACAGTTAAAACAGGGGAAACTGTAAGTTTAGGTGCCGCTGTAATTACTGCTGAAAAACCAGTTTATAAGGTTGAATTAGATAAAAAAGTGTATGATATGGCTAATGACCCAATGTCGCAAGGTCAGTCTTTATCAGATGCTTTACAAAATGTACCATCTGTACAAGTTGATGCAGAAGGTAATGTTTCATTACGTGGTAATGATAACGTAAAATTTTTAATAGATGGGAAACCATCAGGAATGTTAGGAGTTTCTAGTGTAGCAGATGCATTAAAAAATATTCCAGCAGAAAACGTTGAGCGTATTGAAGTGGTTACAAATCCATCTTCTCGTTACGAGGCTTCAGGTTCAGCAGGTATTATTAATATCGTTCTTAAAAAAGGTTCAAACACTGGATTTAATGGTTCTGTAACATTGAATGGAGGAATTCCTGAAATGGTTGGTGTTAATGCGAATTTGAATTATAAAACTAAAAAATTCAACTGGTACACAAACTTTGGAACTCGTTATGCAGATCGTGAAGGTGAAGGTTCAGCATTTATGACAAGTTACGAGAATGGTGCAATTTCTTCATACCGTGCAACAGATCGTACAAATAATCGTATCAGAAGAAACTACAATTTCCGTATAGGTACTGAATATTATTTAGACGATAAAAACACTATTGGAGCTTCTGCAGGATACCGTTACAATAACGGAGACAACATCTCTTTAGTTGATTATTCTTACTTTGATTCTAACATGACTTTAGCTTCTAAAAGCTTTAATTTACAGAATGAAAAAGAATTAGAAAATAACTTTGATGCTGATATTAGCTATAAGCACGAATTTGATAAAGCTGGTCACGAATTTTCTTTTACAGGTCGTTTTTCTGCGCAAACTGAAGAAGAAGATGGTGTAATTAGTAGTAATTCTAGCAACAACAGAATTACAGATAATTTAGAAGAGCAAACAACAGTTGTATTTACTGCTGATTATGTTCGTCCAATTGGTGAAAAAGGTAAATTTGAATTAGGTGCTCGTGCTGATTTCAATAATAATAAATCAGACAATCAAACATTTTTTGATCAGAATGGAGTTTTAGTTCCAGATCCAAACTTTAATGCAAATATTGATAATCAACAAAACGTTTACGCTGCATATGCACAATACGGAAACGCTATCGGAAAATTCCAATATTTTGCAGGATTACGTTTAGAATCATCTGATATGAATATTGATTTCTTATCTACTGGAGATAAAATCAAAAAGAATTATACAGATTTATTTCCAACTGCAACATTAAACTATACATTTAACGAGAAAAACGAATTACAATTAAGTTATTCTAAGCGTATTCGTCGTCCAATGGGATTCATGTTAAACCCATTCTTTTCTCCAACTGATGATAAAAACATTCGTTACGGTAATCCAGATTTAGATCCAACTTATACAAATTCATTTGAGTTAACTTATATCACAAATATTGGTAAATTAATGGTTACACCAGGAATTTTCTACCAAAAAACAACAGATATGATTAACCAATTTCAACGTAAAAATTGGAACGAAGCTGGCGAAGAAATTTTTATTACACGTCCAGTTAATGCAGGAAATGAGGATCGTTACGGTTTAGATTTAACAGCTACTTATCGTCCATTTAGATGGTGGAACTTAATGTTAAACGTTAACTTATTCGGTTACGAAAGAACAGGTTATTATGAAGAAGTTAATTCTTACTTAGATCCAGTAACTGGTATTGCAGGAACAAAAGTAGATTCACAAGATTTTTCTGGAGACGGATTTAGTTCAAGAGGTCGTTTATCATCTAACTTTACATTACCAGGTGATTTCAAAATGCAAATTGCAGGAAACTACATGGGAGCTATTGAAACAGCTCAACAAAGAGTAGAAGATAACTTATCAATGGATTTCTCTTTATCTAAAGATTTATTCGATAAAAAAGCGACAATCGCATTTAATATTCGTGACGTATTTGATTCAAGAAAACGTGAAATGACACAGTTTGCTAACGATTATACAAATTACGAAAGTATGCGTTGGATGGTTAGATCTTTCAATTTATCATTTACATACCGTTTCAAGAATTCAGACAAGGACAAGAAAAAACAAGGTCCAGATAATGAAGAAATGCAAGAAATGGGTGAAATGGGAGGAGGATTTTAATTCACTATCATAACTCAAAAAAAAATAGTAAAGCACTTGAAGTTTTTCAAGTGCTTTTTTTATAATATGAATCAAATAAAAACCCCGAAGTATAGACTTCGGGGTTTTTATTTTTATATTAATTAAGACGATTATTTATTTTTTAATAAATCACGAATCTCAGCTAATAATTCTTCTTGTGTTGGTCCAGCCGGAGCTTCTTCTACAACTTCTTCTCTTTTTAATTTGTTAATTCCTTTAATCATTACAAACAATGCAAAAGCAACTACTACAAAAGAGATAAATGCTGAAAGGAATAATCCGTATTTAATTGCAGTACCCGGAATTACTAAATCAGCTAAATTGTCTAACTGTAATGTTTCTAATGTTGGAGTTAATATCGCAGGTGTAATAATATCTTCTACCAAAGAAGTTACGATTTTACCAAAAGCGCCACCGATCACTACACCGACAGCTAAGTCTACCACGTTTCCTTTAACGGCAAACTCTTTGAATTCTTTAAAAAATCCCATAAGTTTATAAATATTTAGTTGATAAATTTTCTGTTTTTAGACGTGATATAAATGTAAACTCCAATAATCATAAAAGGAATACTTAATATCTGTCCGTTGTTTAAGCCGATATTTAATGCTTCAGCTACAGCTTCGTTTCCTTGATCTTCTTTAAAGAATTCAACTACAAAACGTATTAAAAATAAGAAAAATAAGAAGATTCCGAACAATGCTCCTAAATCATTTTTCTTTTCTGTTTTGTTGTAAGCGTATAACATCACAAATCCTAAGATAATATAGCCAAATGCTTCGTATAATTGTGCAGGATGACGAGGAATTATTTCACCATAACCTGAGCTTTGATTGTGGAATTTAACTGCCCATGGTAAATCTGATCCTTTTCCTACAATTTCAGAATTATAAAAATTACCAATTCGTACAGCTGCACCACCAAATGGAACTACTGTTGCAATTCGGTCTAAAAGCCATAACATACTTCTTTTAGTATATTTTTTTGAAAAGATGTATGCTGCAATTATAACACCAAGTGCAGCTCCGTGACTTGCTAAACCACTAAATCCTACAAATTCATAATCATTTAAAAATCCAAAAGCAGTAGAACCAGGAGAATGAACTACAGGTAAAAAAACTTCGATTGGTTTTTCAATAAACGCAGCAGGATCGTAAAATAAATATTCACCTAAACGTGCACCACCAATAGCTCCTACGAAAATGTACAAGAAAAGTGGGTCTAACCATTCTTTTTTATTATTTTCTTTTTTGAAAATATTTGCCATTAAATACCATCCAACAACAAATGCGATAATCCAACATAAGCTATAAATATGGATTTTGAAACTTCCTAATTCGAATAAATAAGGCGAAGGTTGCCAATCAATGTAAGCGAATAAACTCATTATATTTTTGTATTATTTTTAGGTACTGGGTCGTATCCATGTCCTCCCCAAGGATGACAACGACCAATTCTTTTTGTGCCAAGCCATAATCCTTTAAATAAACCATGCTCTTTTAATGCATCAATCATATAATGCGAACAAGTTGGTTGGTATCTGCAATTATTTCCCAGCCAAGGAGAAATTGCTAATTGATAAAACCTAACCAAGATGATAAAGGGTTTAATTAAAAGATTATTCATTCAACAAAGGTAATTATTAGGAAACAATAATAGATAAAAAAACTCTTACCAAGGATAAGAGTTTTATATCTATTAATGTTTATTATTTTTTAATATAAGATGCTGGATCTAATGCTTTGTAAGACCAACTTTGTAAAAAGCTCATAACTTCTTTTGGATCATGACCTTTAATTTCTTTACTTTCTAGGTATGCTGAATTTTGAGTATGAATTAAATTTCCTTTATCATCTAAAACGACAAATACTGGAAATCCGAATCTTTCTGGATGTTTTAATTCAGCTAAAACAGCTTCATTTTTATTTTTAGGAGAATAATTAACGTGAACCACTTCGTAATTATCGTTCATGTATTTATTAATTTCTTCGTTATTAGTCGTTAAATCATTAAATAACATACACCAAGCACACCAATTACCTCCAATTTGTAATAAAACATGTTTCTTGTTTGTTTCAGCTTTTTTTACAGCTTCAGCAATTAAAACTTTAGCATCTGCATTTTCATCATAAACTTTTTTCTTTTCGGCTGTTTGTCCAAAAGCAAAGCTTAGCGACATCATCATTAATCCGAAAAATATAGTTAATTTTTTCATTGTATCGTTTTAAACAATTATTCAACTAAATTAATATAAAAATCGGGCCAAAATGCATTTTGAGCTACATTTTGATTAATTGATAGTATGTATTTAACTTTCCTTGTATAATTTCTATTTCTTGAATTTGATGCGTATAATTTTTAGATTCTTGATCAAATAAAGTGATATTACTTTCAAATTTTAACAAATCAATCTGCATTTGATATCGATTTATTTTTAGTGAAATTTGTTTGGAATAATATTTAATCAAATTATTATAAATATCTTTTAAATTATTATTTAATAAAATGATTGATTTAAACTCTTGAATTTCAGCTAAGAAATCTAACATTTGAGAAGTAATTACAGTTTGTTTTTTTCGTAATTCCTTTTGACTCGAATAACTGTGAGTTGCAACAATTTGTTGTTCTAAGATTTTGTGTTTTTCTGTTAAGATTACTGCACATTCAAAAGCTTTATTCATCATCTAAGATTTTTAATTGGAGCAAATAAAATATGTTTTAATGCCAATATGTGTCGTTTAAAAATGATGTGATAAATTTCCATAAAACTTTAACTAAATTTGAATTCAATAAATTCTCGAATTATGAATATGCCTCTTGCAGAACGAATGCGTCCACGCACCTTAGAAGATTATATCAATCAAAAACATTTAGTTGGTCCAAATGGTCCAATATCAATGATGTTAAAGAATGATTTAATTGCTTCAATGATTTTTTGGGGACCTCCAGGAACAGGAAAAACTACATTAGCGCAATTGGTAGCAGAACTTTCTGGTCGACCATTTTATACTTTAAGTGCGATTAATGCAGGTGTAAAAGATGTTCGTGAAGTGATTGATAAAGCAAAAGATCAGAATTTATTTTCGGGTGGTCGCAATCCAATTTTATTTATAGACGAGATTCATCGTTTTAATAAATCGCAACAAGATAGTTTGTTAGGAGCCGTGGAAAAAGGATGGGTTACTTTGATTGGAGCAACAACTGAAAATCCAAGTTTTGAAGTTGTACCAGCCTTATTGTCACGCGCACAGGTGTATGCTATAAAATCATTAGAAAGAGAAGATTTAGAGGGGTTAATAACACGAGCTTTAATAAAAGATGAATTTTTGTCTAAAAGAACGGTAATAATAAAGGAAACAAATGCTTTGATAAGATATTCTGGTGGAGATGCAAGAAAATTATTAAACGGATTGGAATTGGTAATTAATAGTTTTTCTGATGATGAAGAAATTTTGATTACAGATGAAATCGTTACCTCAAGAATTCAACAAAATTTGGCACGTTACGATAAAACTGGCGAACAGCATTATGATATTATTTCGGCCTTTATAAAATCGATACGAGGTTCAGATCCAAATGGAGCAGTTTATTGGTTAGCTCGAATGATAGAAGGTGGCGAAGATTTAAAATTTATTGCACGAAGATTGTTGATATCAGCTTCGGAAGATATAGGAAACGCCAATCCAACAGCGATGATTTTAGCTAATAATACTTTTCAAGCTGTTTCGGTAATTGGTTATCCAGAATCTCGAATTTTATTAAGTCAGTGTGCGATTTATTTAGCTAATTCGCCTAAAAGTAATTCAACGTACATGGCAATTAATAAAGCGCAGCAAGCGGTAAAGCAAACGGGCGATTTGTCTGTTCCTTTACATCTAAGAAATGCGCCAACTAAATTAATGAAACAGATGGATTACGGGAAAGAATATAAATATTCACATGATTATGATAACAATTTTACATATCAAGAATATTTACCCGATGAATTGCAAAACGTAACTTTTTACGAACCTGGTGATAATAAAAGAGAGCAGCAAGATAAGTTTGCTTTGAACCAAAAATGGAGAGGGAAATACGGATATTAATTGGTTGTAGATTAAACGCTTATTTATTTGCCGTAAATTATATAAAATTAAGAAGATGAAACAGATACAAATCATAAATGGACCAAACTTAAATTTGTTAGGTGTGAGAGAACCAGAAATTTATGGAACTCAAACTTTTGAAGATTATTTTTTAGAATTAAAAAAAGAATTCCCTGATTATTCGATTCATTATTACCAATCCAATCATGAAGGAGATTTGATAGATATCTTACATAAGGTTGGTTTTTCGTATGATGGAATAGTGTTAAACGCAGGTGCGTATACACATTATTCATATGCATTAGCAGATGCGATAAAAGCGATAAAAACTCCGGTTATTGAAGTTCATATTTCTGATATTTATGCACGAGAAGGTTTTAGAGCTACAAGTGTTACAGGTGTAAATTGTATAAAAATTATTTCTGGAAAAGGATTGTCAGGTTATAAAGAAGCGATTGAAGAATTGATTCAAAAATAAAAAAGGATGAAGTTAACTTCATCCTTTTTTTATTTTAATATTCTTTTTTGTACTGTTCTTTTTTAAACTCGTCAACTAAATGTTCGTTTAAACTATCAATGTAACCTAAGATTTCTAATTTCCCAATTTGGCTACTTGCTGAACTTGAAAATATCACTGGTAATTCTTCCCAAGATTTTAATAATTCAGTTTTATAATTGTTTAAATTCTTTTGGAATTCTGTACTTGATAATTTATCCAACTTTGTAAAGACAATAGAAAAAGGAATTCCTTTATTTCCTAACCATTGCATAAATTGTAAATCTATGGCTTGTGGTTTATGTCTTGAGTCAATTAATAAAAAAACATTTACTAAATTTTTACGAAACTCGATGTAATCGTAAATCATTTTATTAAATCCTCCACGAACACCTTTCGGAGCTTTTGCGAATCCATAACCTGGTAAATCTGTTAAATACCAAGTATCATCCATTTCAAACGTATTAATTAATTGCGTTTTACCTGGAGTGGAAGATGTTTTTGCTAATGCTTTCTTATTCGCAAGCATATTTATTAATGAAGATTTCCCCACATTAGATCTACCGATGAAAGCATATTCTGGTTTGAATGGTGGAGGGCAATCTGTATATTTTTGAGAACTTGTAACAAATTCTGCTTTTTTAATCATCATAACTTTTTAGTTTGAAGATGGATTAATACCTTTTTCAATTAACCAGTTATTTAATATTTCATTGAATAAATCTGGATGCTCCATCATAGGTGCGTGTCCACATTCATCAATCCAATATAAAGATGCATCTGGTAACTCTTCATTAAATTCTATCGCAACTTCTGGTGGTGTAACATTATCTTGTTTTCCCCAAATTAAACATACAGGAATTTTAATGTCAATTAAATCTTCTTTCATGTTAGATTTAATTGCATCACGAGCAATGTATAAAGTTTTTATTGCTTTATTTCTATCGTTAACGGTATTAAATACGTCATCAACAATTTCTTTTGTAGCTACTTCAGGATTAAAAAATACTTCACGAGTTTTACGTTCTACATAAGAATAGTCACCTCTTTTAGGGTAAGTTTCTCCAAATGATTTTTCGTATAAACCAGAACTTCCTGTTAAACATAAAGCAGTAACTAATTCAGGACGTTTATGGCTTACAACTAAACCTATATGTCCTCCTAAAGAATTTCCTACTAAAATTACAGGCTCTTGAATTATTTCTTCAATAAACTTCGCAACGTGTTTAGCAATGTTTGCAACATTAGTACTAATTATAGGCAAAGAATATAAAGGTAATTCTGGCGCATAAACTTTGTATCCTCTCTGTGCAAAGAAATTTGTAAGTGAACTAAAGTTACTTAATTCGCCCATTAGTCCATGAAGTAAAACGATAGGTTTTCCTTCTCCTTCTTCAATATAAGAGAACGTATCTTTCTTTTTTAAGCTAAAAAACATCTACTTGTTGTTAAGTCGACAAATTTAGTCAATAATTATTTTTTATAGTATATAAATTCAAAAACTTTGCAGAATACATGCAAATATCAGGTTAAGTTTATTAAAACAATGGCTATATAAATAGTTTTTAAATGATTGTGTTTTACACTTTGAGAAGCTATTCATAACTAATTGATTATAAAATTCAAATTGTTAATAAATTTTTAAAATAATTGTGGTAAAAAATGGTAAATTGTGGTAAAATATTTTTTATTTTTGAAAAAATTCTCCATGAACACCCTGATCGGTACATATGAATGCAAAGTTGATGCAAAAGGGAGACTTCCTATTCCAGCCGGATTGAAGAAGCAACTGTCTGATTGCCTTAGTGATGGATTCGTAGTTAAGCGTTCAGTTTTTCAGAAGTGTTTAGAGATTCATCCCATGAAAAATTGGGATAAAATCATGACCGATTTAAACAAGTTGAATCGGTTTGTGAAGAAAAATAACGATTTTATTAGAGCATTTACCGCTGGTGTAAAAGTAGTGGAAGTAGATTCTAATAATCGTTTGCAGATTTCGAAAGATTTGGTAGCGTATGCTCAAATTGATAAAGAAGTAGTTTTATCAACTTCAATCGATATAATAGAAATCTGGGATAAAGACTTGTACGAAAGTATTATTAATGTAGATGATGTCGATTTTGCTCAATTAGCAGAAGACATTATGGGAAATTTAAACGAAAATGAGCGAATATCATAACCCAGTATTATTAAAAGATAGTGTAGATGCATTAATTATTAATGAATCTGGTATTTATGTAGATTGTACTTTCGGCGGAGGTGGGCATTCGCGCGAGATAGTAAGCAGATTAGCAGAAGGTGGAAAGTTATATTCTTTCGATCAAGATGAAGATGCTGTTAGAAATAAATTTGAAGATCCAAAATTCGAATTAATCGAACAAAATTTTAGGTTCTTAAAAAATAACTTACGCTTTCGTTTAGTGCGTCAAATTGATGGAGTTTTAGCTGACTTAGGAGTTTCTTCGCATCAGTTCGATACACCAGATCGTGGATTTTCTACACGTTTCGATGGTGAATTGGATATGAGAATGAATCAAAATTCTAAACTATCTGCTAAAACAATTGTAAATGAATATGAGGAAGAAGATTTAGCTCGTATTTTTTATGATTATGGTGAATTACAAGGTTCTTACCGATTAGCCAAAGAAATCATCAAAGCAAGAGAAATTAAACCAATCGAAACAATTGAAGAATTAAAAGCTATTTTTTCATTTATTCCAAAAATGAAAGAAAATAAATTCTTCGCTCAAATGTTTCAAGCGTTAAGAATCGAAGTGAATGATGAAATGGCTGCTTTAAAAGATATGTTAATGCAATGTGCCGAGGTTATTAAGCCAGGTGGTCGTTTAGTAATTATATCTTACCATTCATTAGAAGATCGTTTAGTAAAACGTTTTATCAAAAATGGAATGTTTGAAGGAGAACCAGAGCGTGATATGTACGGAAATTGGTATGCACCATTTAAACCATTACAGTCAAAAGTGATTGTTCCTACACAAGATGAAATAAATGTAAATCCAAGAGCACGTAGTGCGAAAATGAGAATTGCTGTAAGAAACGAAAATGAATAAAAATAGACCGACACCTAAAAAGATAGATAGAGTTAAAAAAGAAGATTTGCCTTCAAAGAATACAGTTTTAAAGATTCTTGCGGGTGATTTCTTGACGAAAAATGGTTCTCGTCAAAACTGGAAATTTATATTCTTTTTAGTTGGTCTTGCATTTATCAGTATTACCAGTTCGCATTGGGTTGATAAAAAAGTAGTACGCATCAATGAGTTGCAAGAAAGTGTAGAAGATTTAAAATCGCAGTACACAGATAAGCATCGAGATTTAATGCGTATGCAGCTAGAAACAGAAATTATTAGTAAAACAGAAATGTATGGGCTTAAAATTCCAGATAAGCAACCATATTATATCGTTGAAGAAGTAGAGGAACAAGAAGTTGATGAATAACAAGGATAACAAAAAAAGTATTGTATTAAAAGGTTGGGTATTCGCTGGGGGACTAGCGATATGGGCCTTTGCTGTGCTTTTTTTTATGTTCAGAATCAATGTGCTTGAAGGAGACGAATTAAAAGAATTTGCTGAAAATAATAATTTTAGATTAGCTACTGAAGAGGCTGAAAGAGGAAATCTTTATGCTTCAAATGGAGCTTTAATGGCTACAACGGTAACTAAACACAATATTTATGTGGATTTAGTTGCGATTAAAGATGATTTATTTAAAGAAAATGTTCAGCACTTAGCTGATTCTTTAGGTAAAATGTTTGATAAATCTCCAACTCATTTTTTTGATAAATTAACAAAAGAGCGTGAAAAGAAAAATCGCTATATGATGTTAGTTAAAGGATTGGATTATGAACAATACCAACGTATTCGTAAGTTTCCAATCTTTAATAAAGGTCAAAATAAAGGTGGATTTATTCATGAAATTGAATCGAAACGAGAATTAATCGTAAAAGATATTGGTGCTCGTACAATTGGATACGATGATACACGTGGTAAAGTTGGTTTAGAAGGAGCTTACAGCGATCTGTTAACAGGTTTAGAAGGTCGTCGTTGGGAACAATTTATGGGCCGTGGAAAATGGAAACCATTTAAAAATTGGGAACAAGAGCCACAACCAGGTTCGTCTGTTTATACGACGATTGATGCAGATTTACAGATGATTTCTTACGATGCTCTATATCAACAATTATCAGCTTTCGAAGCTCAGCACGGAAGTGTTGTGGTGATGGAAGTTCCAACAGGAAAAATTAGATCAATTGTTAATTTAACTCGTAAAGAAGACGGTACTTATGTTGATGATTATAACTATGCGGTAGGAGAAGCTGCAGAGCCAGGCTCTACTTTCAAAGCTGTGTCTATGCTTGTTGGTATGGATGATGGTTATTTTGATAAGAATACAGTGGTTGAAACTGGAGGAGGATCATATAAATTGTATAACAGAAGAATCACGGATTCGCATCCGAATGGAAGATTAACAGTAGATGGTGTAATTAAAAAATCATCTAATATTGGTACAGCGAAACTAATTAATCAACATTATAACTCGCAACCAGAGCAGTTCTTTAAAAAGTTAGAAAAATGGAATTTAACCAAACCTCTTGGAGTTGATATTCTTGGGGAAGGTAAACCGGTAATGCATAAACCAGATTCTAAAAGTTGGTCTAATGTTACATTACCAGTTATGTCTTACGGTTATGGTTTAAATATTACTCCAATCCAATTAGTAACATTTTATAATGCTATTGCTAATAATGGTAAAATGGTAAAACCTCTTTTTATGGATAAAATATCTAAAAAAGGGGAAGAAGATATAGTTTTTGAACCTGTAGTTTTAGTGGATCGAATTTCATCTCCAGAAAACATTCGTGCAATGCAGGATATGTTGAAAGGAGCAGTAACGGAAGGAACTGGACGATTAATTCATACAGATAACTACGAGATTGCAGGAAAAACAGGAACAGCAAGGGTTGAATATTGGAAAAAAGATCAAGGGATGCAATATCGTGCCTCTTTTGCAGGATATTTCCCAGCAGATAAACCAAAATATTCTTGTATTGTAGTTGTTCATAAACCAAATCCACAGAAAGGATATTATGGTGGTGGAGTAACTGGACCTGTATTTAAAAAGATTGCTGATTGGGTATATTCAAAAACTCCCATACCTTTGCCGTCCGAAATAAAAAAGAGTGGCAAGAATGTGAAAAGCAGTTTTGCGAAAGAATCTGTAATTGTAACAAGTAAAACTAAAAATATAACTCCTAATGTTACGGGGTATTCAGGATCTAAAGCGATTCCTGTTTTAGAAAATTTAGGGTTTGATGTTAGATATTCAGGTATTGGACGCGTAACGAATCAATCAATTCCTGCAGGCGTAAGATTTAGAAAAGGTGAAACAATTTATTTAATGTTGGAGAGATGAGAAGTTTAAAGGATTTACTATATGGTGTTTCTATCTCTCAAACTGTGGGACGTACAGACGTGTCTGTTAACGAAATTCAGTTTGATTCCAGAAAAGTAAAAGACAACGACGTATTCGTTGCAGTACGAGGTGTTACTGTTGATGGACACGCTTATATAAATAAGGCAATAGAGTTAGGAGCTCTTGCTGTAATTTGTGAAGAAATTCCAACTCAATATGATGAAAATGTAACTTATATACAGGTTACAGATGCTCAGATTGCTTTAGGTGTTTTAGCTTCAAATTATTACGATAATCCTACAAAAGATTTAAAATTAGTAGGTATTACCGGAACAAATGGTAAAACAACGACTACAACTTTGTTGTATGAATTGTTTACGAAAATGGGATATGCATGCGCATTAATCTCAACAATTAAAATTGTTATTGATGGTGAAGTAATTCCGTCTACACACACAACTCCAGATATTCTTACTTTAAACAAAATGTTTAGAGAAGCAGTTGACAGAGGTTGTGAATTTGCGTTTATGGAGGTAAGTTCTCATGGAATTCACCAAAATCGCATTGCTGGATTGCATTTTTCAGTAGCTGGTTTTAATAATATTACACACGATCATTTAGATTATCATGTAACATTTGCAAATTACATTGCTGCAAAAAAGAAATTTTTTGATGATTTACCAAAATCTGCAGTTGCGATTACAAACATTGATGATAAAAATGGTTTAGTGATGCTACAAAATACAGTAGCATCTAAAAAAACATACGCTTTAAGAACAGATGCTGATTTTAAAGCAAAAATTTTAGAAAATCAATTTGACGGAATGTTGTTAGAATTTAATGGAAAAGAATTCTGGACTTCATTAATCGGTCGATTTAATGCTTATAATTTATTAGAAGTTTTTGCAATAGCATCAATTTTAGGACAAGATGAATTACAAGTATTAACAACGCTTAGTACGTTGAAAAATGTTGATGGTCGTTTCGAAACTTTCAAAACAGCCTCTGGAATTGTCATTATCGTAGATTATGCACACACACCAGATGCTTTAGAGAATGTTTTAAATACCATTGATGCAATACGCACAAAAAATGAAAAATTAATTACTGTTGTAGGTTGTGGTGGTGACCGCGATAAAACGAAGCGTCCAGAAATGGCAGATATCGCAAGTTCTCAGTCGCAAGTTGCAATATTTACATCAGATAATCCTAGAACTGAAGATCCTGAAGTGATTCTGCAGGAAATGGAAGCTGGTGTTAAACCACAATTTTATAACCGAACGCTAAAAATTACTGATCGCAAAGAAGCGATTAAAACAGCGTTAAAAATGGCTGAACCGAACGATATTGTTTTAATCGCAGGTAAAGGTCATGAAACATATCAAGAGATTAATGGGGTTAAATCTCATTTCTCAGATTTAGAGGTAGCAACAGAATTAAGTCAATTATTGAACAAATAGCAAATGTTATATTATTTATTTGATTATTTAAACGAATTAAACATTCCAGGAGCAAGGATATTTCAATATACATCTTTTCGCGCTGGTATGGCAATTCTATTAGGAATGTTCATCAGTTTGTTTTACGGTAAAAATATCATCAATTATTTACGTCGTGAACAAATGGGGGAAATCGTTCGAGATTTAGGATTAAAAGGTCAAGTTGAAAAAGCTGGTACTCCAACAATGGGAGGTATCATTATCATTTTAGCTACACTTATTCCGGTTTTATTATTTGCCAAATTACACAATATCTATATTATCATACTATTGGTTTCAACGTTATGGTTGGGAGTTATTGGGTTTTTAGATGATTATATTAAAGTCTTCAAAAAGAATAAAGAAGGGTTAAAAGGTAAATTTAAAGTTGTTGGTCAAATTGGTTTAGGTTTAGTCGTTGGGATTATGCTATTTACGAGTGAATCTGTTACGGTAAAACACCAAATTGATCGTGCAGATAAAGTGACTGAATTAGCTTACAAGCAAGTTAAATTCGGCCAAGAAGAAAAATCTTTAGATACAACAATGCCTTTCGTGAAAGGAAATGAATTTAATTATTCAGATGTTTTATTCTGGATGGATGACGATAATAAATTAGTTTGGGGAGGAGTAATCTTCGTTATTGCTGTAATTTTTATTATCACAGCAGTATCAAATGGAGCTAATTTAACGGATGGAATTGACGGTTTAGCTGCCGGTACTTCCGCAGTTATTGTCTGTGCTTTAGCCTTATTTGTATTCGTATCAGGTAACATTATTTTTGCAGATTATTTAAATATCATGTTCATACCAAAATCAGAAGAAGTATTAATCTTCTGTGGAGCATTTTTAGGTGCTTTGATTGGTTTTATTTGGTATAATACTTACCCAGCACAAGTGTTTATGGGAGATACAGGAAGTTTAGCAATTGGTGGAATCATCGCTGTTTTAGCAATTATTTTGCGTAAAGAATTATTACTACCAATCTTATGTGGAATTTTCTTTGTAGAAAACCTTTCAGTGGTTCTACAAGTTTCATATTTCAAATACACTAAAAAGAAATTTGGCGAAGGTAGACGTATCTTCTTAATGGCGCCATTACATCACCATTACCAAAAATTAGGGTATCACGAATCTAAAATTGTAGTTCGTGCAATCATCATCGGAATTATTCTAGCAGTAGTTTCTGTAATTACACTTAAAATTAGATAAGTTCGATGAAAAGATTAGTTGTTTTAGGTGGTGGAGAAAGTGGTGTTGGTACAGCCATCTTAGGAAAAAAAGAAAATTTTGATGTTTTTCTATCAGATAGAGGAATTATCAAAGACAAGTATAAAGCAATGTTGGAAGAACATGGAATTGCTTACGAGGAAAATCAGCACACAGAAGAATTAATTCTGAATGCAGATATCGTAATGAAAAGTCCAGGTATTCCAAAGAAAGCGACCCTGATTCAGAAATTAAAAGAACAAGGGACTTCGGTTATTTCTGAAATCGAATTTGCATCAAGATATACTGATGCAAAAATTGTTGCTATAACAGGATCTAATGGTAAAACAACAACAACAAGTTTGATGTACCATATCCTAAAGCAAGCTGGATTAAATGTAGGATTAGGTGGAAACATCGGTACAAGTTTCGCGCTTTTGGTAGCTACTCAACAATACGATTATTATGTGTTAGAGATTAGTTCTTTCCAATTAGATGATATTGAAACTTTTCGCCCTGATGTAGCTATTTTATTAAACATTACACCAGATCATTTGGACGAGTATGATTATAGTTTTGATAAATATGCCTTGTCTAAATTCAAAATCACAGAAAACCAAAGCGAAGATGATTATTTCATTTACAATTTAGATGACCCTAAAATGGTTGAAATGTTGGAAGGAATAAACATTCGAGCGAACCAAAACCCATTTACTATGAAAGATGCTAATCAAAATTCGTACGCGAATAATGAGTTCTTTTTTATAAATGACTCTGATGGTGGATTAAAAATGCGAATTGATGAATTAAGTTTAATCGGTACGCATAATGTTTCAAACTCTTTAGCAGCAGCAACTGCAGCTAATATTTTAAAAGTTAGAAAAGAAATCATCAAAAAAAGTTTAATGGATTTTAAATCTGTTGAACATCGTTTAGAACCTGTTTTAAAAATTGGAGGAATTAATTTCATCAACGATTCTAAGGCAACAAATGTAAATGCAGCATATTTTGCTCTAGAAAGTATGAAGAATCCTACTGTTTGGATTGTTGGAGGGAAAGATAAAGGAAACGATTATGAAGAATTACTTCCTTTTGTAAAAAAGAAAGTTCATTCTATCGTTTGTCTAGGATTAGATAACCAAAAGATTATTGATTTTTTTAGTCCTTATATTTCAACAATTGTACAAACAGATAATATGAAAGATTGTGTTGAACAAGCATATAAATTAGCCAACAAAGGAGATACCGTTTTATTATCACCTGCTTGTGCAAGTTTCGATTTGTTCAATGGATATGAAGATCGTGGAGATCAATTTAAAGAAGAAGTTCGAAAATTATAATACCAAGACAACCTAACAAATTAATGGCAACTATAATACAGAAATATTTTAAAGGCGACAAATCGCTATGGTCTTTCATTTTGATTTTAGCCATCTTTTCCTTCTTACCTGTATATTCAGCAAGTTCTAACTTGGTGTATACAGTAGGAACAGGTACTGTATTATCGCATTTAACAAAACACGCTGGTTTTCTTTTAGTAGGTTTACTAATCATGTTTGCTGTACAAAGGTGGGATTACCGATATTTTGGTTTTTTTGCATCTACGGCAGTTGGTATTTTAGCCATCTTACTTTTATTTACCTTGATTCAAGGACAAACCATTGGAGGTGCCAATGCTTCACGTTGGATTATGATTCCAGGAATCGGAATTGGTATTCAGCCTTCAACTATCGCTTCACAAGCTTTAATGATTTATATCGCACGTTTTTTAACTAAAAACAGAGATAAAGAATATACTTGGAAAATAGTAATTCTTCAGTTGTTATTACCAATGGGATTAATCATTGGATTAATCTTCCCATCGAATGGTTCAACAGCATTAATGCTAGCAATGATGGCAGGTATGTTATTAATTATTGGAGGATTCCCTTTAAAATTTTTAGCTGTAATTGGTGGAATTGGAACTGCTGCAGTTGGTATTTTTATTTGGGCAGCATTAACGTTTGCTGATTTATTTTCTAATAACCGTGTACACACTTGGATTTCTCGTATAGAAAAGTTCTTCAGCGACGAAGCACAAACAACATTAGAATCATATCAAGTATTACACGCAAAAGCAGCAATTGCAAGAGGAATTGCAGAGATGTCTGGTCCAGGTAAAAGTGTTTTTAAACAAACATTACCTCAGTCATCTTCCGATTTTATCTTTGCAATTATCGTAGAAGAATATGGAGCAATTGGAGCAATCTTATTAGTATTTACATTCTTGTTTATACTTTTCAGAATTTGTGTTATTGCATCTAAAATACACACAGTATTTGGAACTTTATTGGTATTTGCAGTAGGAATACCAATTATTTTCCAAGCTGTAATCAATATGTCGGTAGCTGTTAATTTAATTCCGGTAACTGGGCAACCATTACCAATGATAAGTTACGGTGGAACCGCCTTGTGGATGACATGTTTATCATTTGGTATAATCTTAAGTGTAAGTACACAGATTAAATCAAATGAAGAATTAGAAATAGAACGAAAAAGATTTAATGGAAATGACATCGAAGACATCGCCTAAGGTTTTAATTTCTGGCGGAGGAACTGGTGGACATATCTATCCAGCAATTGCCATTGCAGATGAAATCAAAAGACGTTTACCTAACGCTGAGATTTTATTTGTTGGTGCAGATAGTAAGATGGAGATGGAGAAGGTGCCAAAAGCTGGTTACGCAATTAAAGGATTACCTATTGCTGGATTTGATCGTAGCAATATGAAAGCTAATTTTAGTTTTCCTTTTAAATTGATTAAAAGTGTTTCGCTTGCCAAGAAAATTTATAAAGAATTTAAACCAGACCTTGCCGTTGGTACGGGTGGTTATGCAAGTGGACCTATGCTTTGGATAGCTGGTAATAATAATGTTCCGTATGTATTACAAGAACAAAATTCGTTTCCAGGGGTTACAAACAAAATATTAAAAAATAAAGCTGCTGCAATTTGTACAGCTTATGAAGGTATAGCTCAGTTTCCTGCTGATAAAGTTCATTACACAGGAAATCCGATTAGAAGCGAAATTTTTACAAATTTACCTTCGAAAGATGTAGCTATGAAAGGGTTTAATTTAGATCCTAATTTACCAACGGTTTTATCTGTTGGTGGTAGTCAAGGTTCAAGAGCGATGAACAATGCTTGGCTTGAAAATTTAGATGAATTAGTTGCGAGTGGAGTCCAATTAATTTGGCAAACAGGAAAGTTAGATTTTCCTAAAATTAATGAATTGGTTGGTAATAAATATCCAACAATACATGTAACGGAGTTCATTTATAACATGAAAGATGCTTATGCAGCTGCAGATACAATTGTATCGAGAGCAGGAGCAATGGCTATTTCGGAATTAAGTATTATTGGTAAACCAACAATTTTAATTCCTTTACCATCTGCGGCAGAAGATCATCAAACAAAAAATGCAATGGCATTAGTTAATCAAGATGCAGCAATCTTGGTAAATGATTCGGAAGCAAAACAAAAATTAGTCAAAGAAGTTGTTGCATTAGCAAATAATAATGCCTTAAAGAATAGATTATCATCAAACATTAAAGCATTCGGGAAACCTAATGCAACAAAAGAAATTGTTGATATCTTATTGAATTTATTATAATGGGAATTTTAGATAAAAAATATTATTATTTCATCGGTGCTGGAGGAATCGGCATGAGTGCTTTAGAACGTTTTTTCAATTCTATTGGAAAAGTAGTTTTAGGGTATGATAAAACACCGACTGAATTAACATCTGAATTAATTGAAGAAGGAATTGATATTCATTTTAAAGATAATATCGATTTAATTCCATCAGATATTAATCAGGAAAATACATTGGTTGTTTATACACCAGCAATTCCAAAAGATCATAAAGAATTAAATTACTTTTTTGATCAAAATTTTGAGGTTTTAAAACGTTCAGAAGTTTTAGGTGCTATTACAAGAGATACTTACGCAATTGGTGTTGCGGGGACTCATGGTAAGACAACAACTTCGTCAATTTTAGGACATATTCTGAAAGTTGCTGATTTAGATTCAACAGCATTTTTAGGCGGAATTGCAGAAAATTACAATTCAAATATCATCTCAAATGGCTCTAAATATACAGTTTCTGAAGCTGATGAATTTGATCGTTCATTCTTAAGATTATCTCCAAAAGTTGCGATCATTACATCTGATGATGCAGATCATTTGGATATATATGGCGAAAGAGATGAAGTAAAAAAATCATTTCAAGAATTTGCGTCTATCGTAGAAGAACAACTTTTCGTAAGAAAAGGGTTAGAATTTTCTAATGCTAAAACTTACGGAGTAAATGAAGGTGCTGATTACGATGCTGTAAACGTGAGAATAGAAAATGGCTTTTATATTTTTGATGTTGTAACTCCGAATGGAGTATTGAAAGACATCTATTTCATGTTACCAGGAAGACATAATATGGAGAATGCAACTGCGGCAATTGCTGTAGCTGATTTTTTAGGAATTTCGGGTGAAAAAATTCAAGAAGCTCTACAATCATTTGTTGGAGTTAGAAGACGTTTTAATCGTACCACTATTAATGGTAAAATTTATATAGACGATTATGCGCATCATCCAACAGAATTAGATGCTGTAATTAATTCGCTTAGAGAGTTATATCCAGGTAAGAAAATTTTAGGAGTTTTTCAGCCACATTTATTTACTCGTACAAGAGATTTTGCAACAGAATTTGCACAAAGTTTATCTCAGTTAGATGAATTAATGTTATTGGATATTTATCCTGCGAGAGAGCTTCCGATTGAAGGAATTACTTCAAATTGGTTGTTAGAAATGGTGGATTTAAAAGAAAAAGAAGTATATTCATTAGATGAAGTATTACCTGCTATAAAAACAAAAGATTTTGATGTTTTATTAACGGTTGGTGCTGGTAATATTGATACAATTGTAAAACCTATAAAGAACTGGTTAAATAGTGAAGCGTAAAGAGGTCATATTTTTGATTTTTGGTGTTATTGTATTAGCTATATTAGTAAGCTTTTCAGTAATTCATAACGCAGTACGTCCAGTTGAAAACGTAGCAGTGAAATTTTCTTCTGAAAATGCTAATTATTTTTTGAACGATAGCATCATTAAAAATATAGTTAGCAAAGAGGATAAAGATATCATGTCATTAACTTTAAGCGAAGTTGATGTTGAAAAAATAGAAAATAAAGTAGCAAAAAGTCCTTATGTTGACTCGGTAGAGGTAAGTAAAGATGTAAAAGGTACAATTCATTTTGAAATTAAAACAAATGTACCAATTGCTAGAGTTAATTCCCCAAGAGGTGAATTTTATATCTCGACAACTGGACAAAAAATGCCTTTATCAAAATTGAATTCAGCCGTTGTTTTATTAATCAGTGGTGATGTTCAAGAATATGAATTTGAAGATTTAAGTAAATTTGTTGAAGCGATTCAAAATGATGATTTGTTTAAAAATCATATCATCGGAATTGAAAAAGTAGGTAAAAGATCCTATAATTTGATCGTAAATCGTGGAAATTTTTACATAGAATTCGGAACTTTAAATAATTTTGAAAAAAAATTAAAAAACTTAAAGTTATTTTACGAACAATACATTAATTATGTAGGTACGGAAGAATACGAAAAATTAAGTCTAAAATTTATTAACCAAGTTGTAGCAACCAAAAGAACTATACAAGATGAATAACAATATTGCAGTAGGACTAGACATTGGAACTACTAAAATTGTAGCCTTAGTCGGAAGAAAAAATGAAAATGGAAAAATCGAGATTCTTGGCTTTGGACAAGCGAAGAGTTTAGGGGTACATAGAGGTGTTGTAAATAATATTACACAAACTATTAATTCTATACGCGAAGCTGTTGATAAAGCGGAGCAATCATCTGGTATAAAAATAACTGAAGTTACAGTAGGTATTGCTGGGCAACATATTCGTAGTTTACAACATAGTGATTATATCACTCGTGAAAACTCTGAAGAAGTAATTAATGACGTTGATATTAAAAAATTAACGCAACAAGTTCATAAATTGGTAATGTTACCTGGAGAAGAAATTATTCACGTATTACCACAAGATTTTAAAGTTGATAATGAAGACGGAATTGCAGAACCAATTGGTATGTATGGGAGTCGTTTAGAGGCTAATTTTCATGTGGTTGTAGGGCAGGTTTCATCTATTCGTAATATTGCACACTGTGTTAAAAACGCAGGATTAAAATTGGCTTCAATGTCTCTAGAGCCTTTAGCTTCTGCAAGTGCTGCATTAAGTATGGAAGAGAAAGAAGCAGGTGTAGCTTTAGTTGATATTGGAGGTGGTACAACTGATATAGCTGTGTTTAAAGATGATATTATCAGACATACATCAGTTATACCTTTCGGAGGAAATGTTATTTCTGAAGATATTAAAACAGGTTGTTCTATCATTGGTAAACAAGCAGAATTATTAAAACAAAGATTTGGTTCTGCGTGGCCAAATTTTAATAAAGAAACAGAAATCGTTTCTATACCAGGTTTAAAAGGTAGAGATGCGAAAGAAATTTCATTAAAAAGATTATCACAAATAATTCACGCTCGTGTTCAAGAAATTTTAGAACAAGTTTATTTAGAACTTAGAAATTATGGAAGCGAAGACTATAACAAGAAATTAATTGCTGGTATAGTTCTAACAGGTGGTGGTTCTAAATTAAAACACATCCAACAATTAACGGCTTACGTTACTGGTATGGATGTAAGAATCGGATATTCTAATGAGCATATTGTTGGAAGTAAAGCCGAAGAAATTAGTGGTCCTGAATATGCAACCTCAGTAGGTTTGTTAATGAAAGGATTAGACGAGTTAGATTACAGTTTACATAACGAAATCTACCACGCACCAATCAAAGAAAATTTAAAAGAAGTTGTAGATAATGTAGTAGCATTACAGTCTTTATCAACAGCAGAAGCCGTTGAAGTAGCAATTACTGAAATTGCTAAAGAAGACACAGTAGTTACTCCAAAAGATGCAACAACTATTGAAGATACTCCTAAATATGTAGCACCAAAACAAGAAATTGATGACGTGATGGGAGGTGTAGTCGGTGAAGTTGAAGAAACAAAACCAAAAGAACCTAAAAAACAAACATTCTTTTCAAAATGGACTGATAAGTTCATTCAAATGATTAATGAAACTGAATAAAAAAACTATTTGAACGACTAAATAATAAGAATATGGACGAAATTTTAACAGGAGATATCGTTTTCGATATGCCTAAAAGCCGTTCTCTGGCTATCAAAGTGATAGGAGTAGGTGGTGGAGGTAGCAATGCTGTAAACTACATGTATGAGCAAGGTATTGCTGGTGTAGACTTCGTTATTTGTAATACAGATGCACAAGCATTAGCTAACAGTCCAGTGCCTACAAGAATACAACTAGGACAAGCAATTACTGAAGGTTTAGGTGCAGGTGCCAATCCTGAAGTAGGAGAAAAAGCAGCGGAAGAAAGTGTAGATGATGTACGCGCAGTTTTAGATGCGGGAACTAAAATGGTTTTCGTTACTGCTGGTATGGGAGGTGGTACTGGTACAGGTGCAGCTCCGGTTATCGCTGGAATCGCTAAAGAAATGGGTATCTTAACAGTAGGTATTGTTACAGCGCCATTCTATTTTGAAGGTAGAATGAGGTTAGAACAAGCTGAAAGAGGTATTGAAAAATTAAGAAAAAACGTTGACTCATTAATCGTTATTAATAACGATAAATTACGTGAGTTATATGGAAACTTAGGTTTTAAATCTGGTTTCTCTAAAGCTGATGAGGTTTTAACAACAGCAGCAAAAGGTATTGCAGAGGTAATTACTCAGCACTACGCTATGAATATCGATTTACGTGATGCTCGTACAGTTTTAGCTAACTCTGGTACAGCTATAATGGGATCTGCAAAAGCTTCTGGTGAAAACAAAGCAAAAGATGCAATTACAGCTGCGTTAGATTCTCCATTATTAAATAATAACAAAATAACTGGGGCTAAAAATGTCTTATTATTGTTATTATCTGGTAATAATGAGATTACGATGGACGAAATCGGTATTATTAATGATCATATCCAAAATGAAGCAGGAAATTCTGCTAACATTATTATGGGTATCGGTGAAGATCTTGAATTAGGAGATGCTATTAGTGTAACTATCGTTGCAACTGGTTTCCCTACAGAAGATCAATCATACACAGGTAAAGAAGAAGTTAAAATTGTTCATGCTTTAGAAGAAGAACAACCAATTCACAGAACTTTATCTACAGAAAATCCAATTCCGACAAAGGTTAATCCAATTTCATTAAATTTTGGTCGTAATGCAGCTCCAGCTCAGCCACAAGCTCCGAGTTATACTGCTCCATCACAACCATCACAAGGAATAAATTACCCAACACAACCAGAAGCTCCACAAAATTCTTTTGAACAAAGACGTTTTGAGCAACCAGTTGAGACAAGTAATGGACAAACTAGATATACATTAATCGACGATGAGGTAGAACCAGTTCAGGAAACTAGAAATTACGATGATTTTGAGCCAAGATTAAAAGATACATCTTCATCATCTACAACAGTAGATAATACAGTAAATGTATCAAATCAATCTCAAAATTTATTCGGGTCTAATTCAACGAACGTAAATCCGTCGAATAATCAACCTCAGAATAGTTTAAATAACTATGAGGCTCCACAATCTCAGATGTTTAATATTAATGAAGTTCCTTCATTACAACAAACATCAGCACAAGAAATTGTAGATGAAATTAGTGTTATTGAAGAGGTTCAGAATCCAATTCAGAATCAAGCAATAGACGAAGCATTAAATCAAACAGTAGAAAATAGAAGAGATAGATTACGTCAATTTAATTTTAAATTTAATTCTCAATTGAGTAATCAACAAGTTGATGAATATGAAGCGATTCCTGCTTATCAAAGACAGGGATTACAATTGAACAATAGAACTGAAAATCGTTCATCAGATTTATCTTTAGGATCTAATAACAACAACGAACCACAAATTAGACCTAACAATTTTTTACATGACAATGTAGATTAATAAATAGTCGCAATATTCTTATTATATAAAACTCCAAATCTTAGATTTGGAGTTTTTTTGTGGTAAATTTGAATCAAAATTTATTACAATGAGTTTAGAAATAGAAATTATGTCTCAATTAAAAGAGGCAATGAAAGCAAAAAATACTATTGCATTAGAAGCGTTACGTGCTGTAAAATCTGAATTATTATTAGCAAAAACTTCAGGTAGTAACGAAGAATTAACTGAAGCTCAGCAAATAGCTTTATTACAAAAGTTAATTAAGCAAAGAAAAGAAGCTGCAGAACAATTTAAAGCTAACGGTAGAGTAGAATTAGAAGAAAAAGAATTAGCACAAGCAGAAGTTATCTTACAGTTTTTACCAAAACAATTAACACCAGAAGAATTAGAAGCTGTAATTAAAGAAATTATTGTTGAAGTTGGTGCCACATCTCCAAAAGATATGGGAAAAGTTATGGGAGCTGCATCTGCAAAACTAGCTGGTAAAGCAGAAGGTAAGCTGATTTCTGAAAAAGTAAAGGAGTTATTAAATAACTAAAATATATCTTTAAAAAACTGAAGATAAATTACATAAAGCTAAGACATACAATGTTTTAGCTTTTATTTTGTGAAATATTCAAAATTTTAATGAAAAGATAAGTTGTTGTAATTCAGTCAAAAAAACGTTTAATTGGAATGTTTCCCAAAAAAATTAATATATAGCTGTTTTTTTAACAAGGATTTAACAAATTGCCCAAACCTATGCTATACTAGCGCTTTAAGAGATTAATATGGAGTAAAAAATAGCAAATAGAACCATTCTAAATAATAAGCCTTAATCGTCCTTATATTTGCAACGTAATCAGAAAATCTAAAGGATGAACAAAATTATATTAACATTACTTTTTATGTTAGTTATTTTTCCAATAGCAAATGCTGATGGTAAAATTTTAAGAGAGTCGGACTCTATGGTAGTTGAAAGAATTACGAAAATCGTGCCAGACTCGAATGAAAGATTTAGCAATGATGTTGATAATGATACAATTAAACCTGTAAAAGAATTATCAACTGAAGAGACAAAGAAAATTGAAGAGGTTATTGAAAATGCTGCAATAGTTTCTTCTGGTGTGGTTTCTTGGTATGGAGCTAAATTCCATGGGAGAAAAACAGCGAGTGGTGAGGTTTATGACAAAAATGAATTAACAGCTGCACACAAAACATTACCTTTCGGAACAAAAGTTAAAGTAACGAATATTAGAAATGGTAAATCTGTTGTCGTAGAAATTAACGACAGAGGGCCATACGCTAAATCGAGAGTGTTAGATCTAAGCCAAGCGGCCTTCAGTGAAATTGGACATACCAATTCTGGAGTAATGCATGTTGAATATGAAATCTTAGATGATTCATCTTCAAAAGAGTTATAGTAATAACACTACATGTAAAATTTAAAAAGGATAAACTTTATAGTTTATCCTTTTTTGTATCTTAAATTTTAAAGCAATAAAAAAGCCACTCGATGAGTGGCTTTTTTAATTTATATAATAATCAATTATTTGATTTTTAAAGTAGCGTTTGTTCTTGTTCTACTTTCTTCAACTAAAGAAGCATCGTTGAAATCTTTTCCGAAAGAAGGAATCATTGTTTTTAAAGTTTCGTTCCATTGATTTTTCATCAATTCAGGGAAACATTTATTTAAAACATTAATCATTGCAGAAACAGATGTAGACGCACCAGGAGAAGCTCCTAATAACGCTGCGATTGAACCATCTTGTGCAGCAACAATTTCAGTTCCGAATTTTAAAACACCTTTTCCGTTTTGATTTTCGATAACTTGTACACGTTGTCCAGCAGTTTGTTCAAACCAATCTTCTAATTTAGCTTCAGGTAAGTAATCTCTTAAAGATTCAACTTTTTTCTCTTTTGATAATAATACTTGTTCAATTAAGTATTTTGTTAAATCCATATTATTTAAACCACAGTTCATCAAGAAACCTACGTTTCCTAAATTTACTGATTTAAATAAATCTAAGTTAGATCCTTCTTTTAAGAATTTAGTTGAGAAAACAGCAAATGGTCCGAATAATAAAGATTTTTTACCATCAATTACACGAGTATCTAAGTGAGGTACAGACATTGGAGGAGCTCCAAGTTGTGCTTTACCATATACTTTAGCAAAGTGTTTGTTGATAACTTCTTCGTTTTGACAGATTAACCATTGTCCACCAACTGGGAAACCTCCAAAGTTTTTAGATTCTGGAATACCAGATTTTTGTAAAGTTAAAATAGCTCCACCACCAGCACCAATAAATACGAAATCAGCATTTACAGGTTTAGAGTTTCCAGCTTTTAAATCTTTTACTTTAACAGCCCATTTACCATTAGATAAACGAGTAACGTCAGTAACTTCGTGAGAAGTTTCTAAAGTAATTTCACCTTTATTTTGTAATCCTTTGAAAATTTCACGAGTTAATTCTCCGAAGTTAATATCTGTACCGATCTCCATAAAAGTAGCAGCTACTTTTTCATTCGGATTACGACCGTCTACAATTAATGGAGCCCAAGTTTTGATTTGTTCAAAATCCTCAGAATATTCCATATCGCTAAACAACGGATGTTTAGACATTGCTTCGTATCTTTTTCTTAAGAAATTCACATCATCTTCACCCCAAACAAAACTCATGTGAGGAGTTTTGCGTAAGAAATTTTCAGGAGAAGAAATATAATTATTGTCTACTAAATAAGACCAAAATTCTTTAGATGTTTCAAATTGCTTCGCAATATCAATTGCTTTAGCAATATCAACATTACCATCTTTACCTTGCGGAGTATAGTTTAATTCACAGAAAGCAGAGTGTCCAGTACCTGCATTGTTAAATGCTTCTGAACTTTCAAAACCAATTTTATCTAATTTTTCAAAAACTGATATTTTGATTTCTGGATTTAATTTTTTTAGAATAATACTTAAGGTAGCGCTCATGATTCCAGCACCAATTAAGACTACCTCTTGTGGTTGTTTTTCCATCTTGATTTCTAAATTTACCACAAAGTTATTAATAAATACCTTGATTTTTTTAATAATATGCAACTAAAAAGAATGATTTTTTACATAATGTAATTGATATGAAGACTAATATAAATTTGAATTCAGGTAAAAAACGATATAGAATACTTATAAAAAAAGCTAAAGTAAAAAATTAAATCCGTGTTAACATTTAAGTGGTTGATATATAGTTATATGATTTTTATTTTAATTAGTTAAAAAATGATTATAATTAATTTAAGTTTTTATATTTTTGATACCAATCATTCACACCACCCCTATGAATCATGCTATTTAGTATAAGTAATACTAAATAAAGATGAAACATAATTTACTTTTAGGACTTCTGTTATTGAATATTAATTCTTTAGCGCAAGTTTCCATTTCATACGATCCGCTTTATGAAGGAGATAAACAATCAGTTTTAGATCTTTCAGATGTAAAAAATAAAGGTTTTTTAGGACCTAAAGTTGCATTGAATGGGATTTATGATAATTTAACAATCATACGTCCTAGTAGAGGTTTAGTTGTTTACAATACAAATACAGTTGAAGTTTTTGATCCAAATACTTCAAACATGGTTAAATCTATCGTGCCAGGATATTACAGCTGGGATGGATCTAAGTGGTTAAGCTTCGAATCTAAAGAAACTACGAATATTGTTGATAAAAGGGATTTTAGTATTACTTCGTTAGGATATTTACCATCTGGTGCTTTTAGAAATGCTCCTTTGCGTTTTGAAAAAGATGATATCATCGCAATTCAAACAAAATGTGTTACAAATACAAATCAAACAGGTCAGTATTGTAGCTTTGATTTGCAAGATGCTGCTGGGAATATAAAAGGTGTTGATTGGAATTCTGCTTATCAATTAGCGAAAGAAATCGGAGGACATTTACCAGTTATTACGACAAATTCAGAAATTGAATTTTTATATAAGAATTACTTTCACAAAGACATTCAATCAAATTCAAGATATTTTAATTCATGGATTGGATTAAAATCAGTAGCATTACCAGGAGAAAAAGAACAATTTAAATGGATTACAGGTGAATACAGTGATGTGAATTGGTTGAATGGTAAACTGGAATATGAATTTGAAAATGGATCACCTTCACAATTAGGATGCGTTCATTATTCTGAAGATTTGTATAATATAAATTTAGAACCTAATTCTACCGGGCAAGATATCCAACGTAAATGGGAAGTATCACCATGCGACGTAAAAGAGCGCTACAATAATCAAGTCAATCAAAATTTTCCAATGTCATATTTAATCGTTGAATTCTTATTTTATTAATATGAAGAAGCTATTTATTCTATTAACATTTTATACCATACAGCTTCAAGCTCAGATTCGTGTAAATGTTTTAGAGAACAATCAAAAACCAGAAGCTATATTACAAATTGATAATAATCCGAATCAAACTCCAAAAGGTGTATTATTACCAAGAATTCAATTAACTGATAAATATGATTTTACTCCATTCGAGACCGAACCAAAAACGGGTTTAATTGTTTTTAATACCTTGAAAAGTTTAGACTTTCAAGTTGGTGTTTACAGTTGGACTGGTGATATGTGGGAATTATCGAGTAATAATAATATCAAAGAATATATAGAACAACAAGTAGATACGAAATTTTTGGGTTATACTCCAAAAAGAGAAGTGCCTAGTAGATTGAGAGTTGGGAATGAATTTTCTATATCGCTTGTGAATGGTGGTACTGCAAGTGCTAAATTATTAAAATGCATAACATGGGAAATTCCTAATATCGGTAGCGATTTTGGACCACTTTTAAAAAATACTTATTGTATCTATAACGTTTCTTCATCGGCTGGAACTGAAAGTGATTTATCTACTAATCTTACATGGTTTGATGCTTTTCAGTTTGCGAAACAACAAGAAGGACATTTGTTAACTGTGACTGATGACAGAGAATGGGATTTTGTGAAAAAGAATGTATTAAATCAGGAAGTAGTTGGTGATGCAGCGGTAAATAAAAAATCTTGGTTAGGTTCTATTAGAATTAATGATCGTTATGTAGGTACTGTTAGCGCACCATCAAATAATAGAGACCGAATGAAATTTGTATGGGTTACAAATGAAAATAGTGTTTCAATTTGGACAGATCCTCAAAGAATTTTACAAACACACTACGAAGCAGGTTATCCTTCAATAGATATGAATACTCCATTAAACATATCTAATACAGCAGATAACAACAACGATATAACAAACTACGCAGCATATATTACCTCAACGCAAGTTAATTCAGAAAGACAATGGAGAGTAATGAACTCTGAAGGAGTTAATACAAAAATCCGCTCCTACTTAAATAATAATAGAGAAGTTGAGTTATCACCAACAAATATTGATAATGGAAATACAGATGATTTTAAATCGGTTAACATTATTGTTGAGTATACGAATTTCAATGAAAGTAATCTTGTAAATACCCCTTAATTATGAAGAAGTTTTTATTAAGCATTTTAACTTTAACTTCCATTCAAGCTTTTGCACAAGAAGTTTTAGTTTCTCATCCTTCATATAATACATCACATTTAGCAATGAATGGAGATGTAAAAGGATTTCATTTACCTAATGTTGCTTTGGTTGATGTAGCCTCTAAAGCTCCTTTTGAAAATGTAACGGAAGGATTATTGGTATATAATACGAATCCTGATATTGTAAATGGTAATGGAAAAGGAATTTACATCTACATCAATAATAAATGGATAAGATCTGGTGAAAATGCAGATCACTATTTAATTAAAGATTATAAGCAAAAACCGTTATTTAATTATTCATATTCTTCAAACTTCGAGATTAGTAATACAATTACAATAGGTAACAAAACTTTTACAAAAGAAGGGAATTGTGAACCAAGATATGCTGATGATTATGCAGGGAAATATTGTTTATTCACAACTAATCAAGGAGTGAGTTGGACTGAAGCATATGCATTAACAAGAAATAATGAAGTTAATGGTTATTTGCCAATCGTAACAACAGAAGCAGAACAGCAAAATTTAGAAGCGTTTTTAACGAATAAAGGCGTTACATCTAATATTTGGTTAGGGACTAGAAAATTAAATCATTCTAATACTGCGAATATTGAAAATGAATTCATCACACCTAATTATCAAAATTTCTTTGGTAAATCTACAGGTATGAAATGGAGTAACCGTCCGCAGAAATATCATAATTTTTTAGAATCAGAACCTGATAATACTAACCGATCAGAAGGTTGTGTATTAATGTTAGGTGCTAATTTAGGAACTAACGCACAAGGAATATTGTTAGAGAAAAATAAATGGATTGATGTGAGTTGTTCATTATCCAGCTACATTGGTAATTTTTCATCTTCAACTGAGACGGGAGAAATAACAAAAATTGTAGTAGAATTAGGAAATTAAAAATGAAATATAATAAAAATGCCATCCGAAAGGATGGCATTTTTTATATCAATTAGATGAGGTTTGATTACATCATACCTGGCATTCCTCCACCCATTGGCGGCATAGAAGGCTCATCTTTTTTAATTTCTGTAACAACAGCTTCCGTAGTAATTAACATACCAGCAACAGAAGCAGCATTTTCTAATGCAACACGAGAAACTTTAGTAGGGTCGATAACTCCAGCTTCAATCATGTTTACGTACTCGTCAGTTTTTGCATTGTATCCGAAGTCACCTGTTCCTTCTTTTACTTTTGCAACAACTACAGAACCTTCACCACCTGCGTTGTGAACGATTTGACGTAATGGCTCTTCAATAGCACGAGTAACAATTTTAACACCTGTCGCTTCATCAGCATTAGAAGTCTCGATTGATAAGTTGTTTAATGCTCTTACGAAAGCAACACCTCCACCAGCAACGATACCTTCTTCTACAGCAGCACGAGTTGCGTGTAATGCATCATCTACACGGTCTTTGATTTCTTTCATCTCAACCTCAGAAGCAGCACCAACGTATAATACAGCAACACCTCCAGCTAATTTAGCTAAACGCTCTTGTAATTTTTCACGATCGTAGTCAGAAGTTGTAGTTTCAACTTGCGCTTTAATTTGGTTTACTCTGTTTTTAATTTGTTCAGCATCACCAGCTCCGTTTACAACAGTTGTGTTGTCTTTGTCGATAACTACTCTTTCAGCAGTACCTAACATTTCTAAAGTAGCAGTTTCTAAAGTGATTCCTTGCTCTTCAGAGATTACAGTACCACCTGTTAAAATTGCGATATCTTGTAACATTGCTTTACGACGATCACCAAATCCTGGAGCTTTAACAGCAGCAATTTTTAATGAACCTCTTAAACGGTTAACAACTAAAGTAGCTAAAGCTTGACCTTCAACTTCTTCAGAAATGATTAAGAATGGACGTCCTGATTGTGCAACTGGCTCTAATAATGGTAAGATTTCTTGTAAGTTAGAGATCTTTTTCTCACATAATAAGATGTAAGGATTTTCTAACTCAGCAATCATTTTATCAGCGTTTGTTACGAAGTATGGAGATTGGTATCCACGGTCAAATTGCATTCCTTCAACTACGTCAACGTAAGTTTCAGTTCCTTTTGCTTCTTCAACAGTAATAACACCTTCTTTTCCAACTTTAGAGAAAGCTTCTGCGATTAATGAACCGATTGTATCGTCATTGTTTGCAGAGATAGAAGCAACTTGTTTAATTTTTTCTGATGAATCACCAACTTCTTCAGATTGCTCTTTTAAGTTAGCAACGATTCCAGCAACTGCTTTGTCAATACCACGTTTTAAATCCATTGGATTTGCACCAGCAGCTACGTTTTTTAATCCTTCGCGAACGATAGCTTGCGCTAAAACTGTTGCAGTAGTTGTACCGTCACCAGCTACATCATTCGTTTTAGAAGCAACTTCTTTTACCATTTGTGCTCCTAAGTTTTCGATTGGATCTTCTAATTCGATTTCTTTTGCAACAGATACACCATCTTTAGTTACGTGTGGCGCACCGAAAGATTTTTCTAAAACAACGTTACGTCCTTTTGGTCCTAAAGTTACTTTAACTGCATTTGCTAAAGCATCAACACCTCTCTTTAAAGCGTCTCTTGATTCAATATCGAATTTAATATCTTTTGCCATTTTTTTAATGTATTATGTACGATGTAGAATGTACAAAGTACTTGGTTTTGTTATTAATAATTTAAAAATCTAATTATACTATTTACTTAATACAATTATACTTTTTACAATTTAATTAGATGATTGCTAAAATATCAGCTTCACGCATGATTAAGTAATCTTTTCCTTCTAATTTTAATTCTGTTCCAGAATATTTACCGTAAAGAACTTTGTCACCGATTGCAACAGTCATAGGCTCATCAACTTTACCATTACCAACTGCAACAACGATACCTTCTTGTGGTTTTTCTTTTGCTGAATCTGGAATAATAATTCCTGATGCTGTTTTAGTCTCTGCTGGCGCAGGTTCAATAACAACTCTGTCCGCTAATGGTTTAATGTTTAATTCTGACATATTTTTTATTTTTTTATAAATATTAAGTTAATGTGTTTTTGTGCTGATTACTACTCGAAAAGTGTGCCATAGGCTGATTTATGACATTTTGAAATACTTCATGTAAAAAAAAATGCCAGGTTATGACAACCTGACATTTTTATATGGTAAATTGATGATTAAATTATTTTTTGATCACTAATTTTTTAGAATATTGCTCACCATCAGCTTTAACTGTAACAATGTAAACTCCGTTTGGTAAGTGTGATAAGTTTAATTTGTGTGACTTAACACTTGCTCTAGCTGTATTGTAGTTGAAAACTTGTTTACCAGTCATATCATTTACATAAGCAATGAAGTTTGAGTAATTTTTAGCAGTTTCAATATTAACTTCACCTCTCGATGGGTTTGGTGTAATTGTAATTGCGTTATTATTTTCAACTTCAATTGTTGCTAATGGACTATTGATTGTAAAGTTAACTTTGTTAACAGCTAAATAAATATTATTTACCGGACGAATCATTAATCGAGCTGTTGTAGTATCTCCAATTCCGTGAGGAACTGTAAAAGTATAAGAACCATTATTTGGTGTAGATTCAACTAAAGTGTAATCCCAAGTTAAACCTCCATCTAATGATAAAAGAATTTTTACGTCAGTTGTATTGATGTTATTAACATCTGTTCCTGCAACATCCCATGAAATTGTAGCTGATTGACCTGCAACCCATGTTTCAGTAGTAGCTTGTGATGTTACTTTGAATGGTCCTGCATCTCTTAGACGAACAATTAAATTTTTAGTAGCTGTTTGTCCAGTTGCTAAGTTATTATCACGAACCGTACCTGCGAAAGTTAAATTTCTTACATTATTTGGAACAACTTCCCAATCATTTAAATGATATGATGTTGCTGATCCTCTGTAAGGATTTGTAGTGAATACAATTTTATCAGCTAAAATTTTCTCCATTTTAGGGAAAAATCTAACTGGGCTAGTTGAAGGTGTCCATGATCTAAACATTGGTCCTAATGTATTTGAAGATAATGGAGGCATTCTTTCACCAACAGATGTATCCATTTGATCCCAGTTATACGTTAACTGATCTCCATTAGCATCAGTAGCAACCATTTCTAATGAAAATGCTGTAGAATGTGGAATATTGTATAACGAAGGCATTGTAGCAATAACAGGAGGAACATTTTCAGTTACTGTTGTTTGTGCACAGTTGTAACTATTCATCGTGTTATTCATCTGATCAATACTTCTTTGGTGATAGTAAGCGTCAGAGTTTCTTTGAATATTTGGTGCACAAATACCTGTATATGCCATAATTGTAGATCCAGAACCTGGTTCAGCAGAAGCATTACCTCTGTTACACTCATTATTTTGTGTATGGTGAGCTCCAAATTGATGACCTAATTCGTGTGCTGTAAAATCAATATCAAAAGGATCTCCTACAGGAACAACCGTACCTGTAACCCCTCTCGCTTTACCTGATGTACAAATTGCAGGAGTTTGTGCTAAACCGTTTGATGCATTTGCAGAGTTTACTTTAAAGAATAAGTGTCCTAAATCGTAATTCCCAGCACCGATGATACGGTCTGTAACGATTTGGTTTTCATCAATCATTTGATATGCATCGTTCACATTAAACGTATCCGAAGTAATAAAGAATAATTGATCAGTATTAGCAACTAATTCCATGTGTGCACCAACGTCGTTTCTTAAAACACCATTAATACGTGTTACAGAAAGATTTACAGCAGCTAAAATTGCAGCTCTCTTTTCTTCTTCAGTACCATTTGTAACGCCAGCTTGTTGAATAATGTAGTTAGAATATTCAATAGTTGTTGAAATTGCTAATCGATAAGTTCTTAATTTAGAATCATTCACTAAAGTTCTTGATGAAACTTCGTTTTGAATGTGATCAAAATTTAAATTATCAATTCCTAAACCGCTTGCATTATCGCCTTCAACGTGACAAGTGAAATCACTAGAATTATGACTTACATTTGCTTTGTTGTAAATCATGTAAGTTGACTTATCTTTTGTATAAGTATCAATTAAATAATTTACTCCAGCGCCTTGAATTGATCCGTATAAACCAAATTGAGGAGAAATACTAAAGTTGATCTTTTGTGCTGGATTATCAATATTGTATCCTACATAAGTTCTAATGTCAGCATATTTTGCTTGTAAATCCGGATGAAAGTTAGATTGTTCAATAATTTTATAATTACTGAAGTTTCCTTTATCATCTGGGAATTTTAATATAGTTTCTGAATTTCTACCTTGAATTTGAGTTAAATGCTGAACAAATTGATCGTAGTTTAAATTTAACTTAATAGATTCAGTAGGATTATGCATTCTTTCTACTAATTTATCTTGAGAAATTGGAGCTTTGCTTTGATTTTTCCAGAAATTTTGTTGAGCAGAAGCTGCTCCACCTATTAGTAATGCAAATAGAATAAAATTCTTTTTCATTTTGTAGTGTTATTTATTTAATTCTAATGTGTTAATCTGTTTTGGTATTTCTAGTAATAACGTGTTTGATGTATTACTATGATTGTCATATCCTTCAATTTTTTCTAAATTAAGAATATTCGATTTTTTTCTTACTTCAATGTCTTTGATTTGAAATGCTCCTATATCAGATTTGCAGATTGCAACAACATTTTTAGTAGTAAAATCTATGACAAATAAGGGTGCTGATCGTGGTCCTGATTTTTCTAAAGATGATTGAAATTTATTAAAATCATCTTGGTTATTAAATATTTTAATTTCGTTTGTACAGTCTTTTTGTTTTGTCAAACTTAAGTAAGTAATATCTGATCCAGGAATTTTAGAAATTGCTTTTTGAGAAGCACAATTGCTGAAAAATAATATACCAATGATGCTTAATAATTTATTCATCTAAGAGAATTTCGAATTTTTATGATGTAAATTAATCGAAGATAAAAAAAAAATAAAAAGCGAGCTCTATAATCTCATTTGTTTTTAATAAAAAAGCGAATTCAATACAATTGAATTCGCTTTTAAATATTTTACTATAATATGTAATATTATTTTGTCGGTGCCTGTGGCGCAACTGGTGCAGTTGTATTACCAGTAGGAACAGTTGTATTTCCTGTAGGAATTTCAACTTTCTTTTGTGTAGGTAATTTAATTGCATTAGGATTGTCTTGCATTACGTTTGCTCCAATCACTAAAAGTATAACTGCGAAAAATAATCCCCAAGTTGTACGATCTAAGAAGTTATTTGTACGCTGTACTCCAAACATTTGGCTTCCACCGCTTCCCCCGAAAGATGAAGATAAACCTCCTCCTTTAGGATTTTGTGATAAAATAACTAATGTTAATAAAACACATAGGATCATGATGATAACCATGAAAAATTGAAATGTTCCCATTTTTTATTTAGAGTTTTTTAAATTTTCTATTTCTTTAATTTGTTTTGCAAATAAACTATTTTTTTCTGGATATTTCAAACTTAATATCTTATAAGCTCTTATTGCTTTTTCATATTGCTTTTGATCAATATAAACTTGCGCTAAAGTTTCAGTCATTAAATAAGAAAAATCAGTTTCAGTAGGTTTATTTGCTTCAGATTTTGCTTCTGGAATTTCTTGCTTCTTTAATGGCGTAATTTTAGGATTTTTTTCTAAAAATTCGTCAATAATCTGATATTTCTGTTCTTTTTCTGTCTCCATTGTATCTGCTGAAGGTAATTTTAACCAATCATTAAATGAAAAGGAATCATTTGTTTGTATAAAATCAACTTTATTTACTGCTTCTTTCTCTGTTTCTGTAGGCTTAGATTCAATAATTTCGGTTGGTTTATCAACAATTTCATTTGTTTTTTCAATAGGTGTTGGTTGTGTTGCTTCAACAATATTATCTTCAGATACTTGTGGATGCTCGATTTTTTCTGAAACATTAGCTGTATTCTGAATTTCTGCTGCAGTTGCAGTTTCTATTTCAGAAATAATTTCTTCCGTTTCAATAATATCTTCGATGACCTCAATTTCAATAATTTCTTTATTGATGATCACTGCAGGTGCACCTTTTATTTCGTTATATGTATTTTGAACTTGAAAAGAATTAATATTTGAAACTGGTTTCGAAGTTTTTTCAATCTCCGTTTCTGTTGTAGCAGAACGATTAATTAAACTAATTTGTTCAATTTTAGGTTCGTGTTCAACATTTGTATTAATATCTAAAGTTTCAGATACGGCATTTGAGATTTCGTGATCTTCTTGTAAAAATTGTTCCGCTATTTGTAAAGAATTTTCAATTGAAGATTCTAAATTGATCTGATTTTGAACAGATTCAGGAATTAATTCTTCTTCAATTATATAATTATCAATAATCTGATCAGCAATTTCAACTTCAGGAGCTAATTCTAATTCAGCAACTAAATCTTCAGTTGTTAATCCTTCTCCGATTATATTATTATCAATAATATTTTCAACAATTTCAACTTCAGGAGCAAATTCTAATTCAGCAACTAAATCTTCAGTAGTTAATTCTTCTTCAATAATATTATTATCAATAATATTTTCAACAATTTCAACTTCAGGAGCAAATTCTAATTCAGCAACTAAATCTTCAGTAGTTAATTCTTCTTCAATAATATTATTATCAATAATCTGATCAACAACTTCAACTTCAGGAGCTAATTCTAATTCAGCAACTAAATCTTCAGTCGTTAATTCTTCTTCGATTATATTATTATCAATAATTTGATCAACAATTTCAACTTCAGGAGCTAATTCTAATTCAGCAACTAAATCTTCAGTTGTTATTTCTTCTTCAATTATATTATTATCAATAATATTTTCAACAACTTCAACTTCAGGCGTTAAATCTAATTCAGCAACTAAATCCTCAGTTGTTAATTCTTCTTCAATTATATCATTATCAATAATTTGATCAACAACTTCAACTTCAGGCATTAAATCTAATTCAGTAACAGAATTTACTTCATTACTGATTGGATTTTGAACATTTATATTGTTTACGAAATTGAATAAATCTTTTCGATTACTACTTAAGACTGCTGCTATTTGTAAGTTTTCGTCAAAAGATGAGTCGTTACTATTTTTAAGAGCTCGTAATTTTAGCGCACGTAAAGAATAGAAATATGGATATTTTTCAATTTCAGAGTTTAATAAATTAAGGTCGTCGCTTGTAACCTCAGTAGGATTATTAATAAGATATTCTATTCTAGCCATGCTCAAATATAATTTATTTTTTTACCAATCCATTGCTATAGAAGCAAAAACTTGGTCTCGAATGATATTAATAATATTTGGTACAATAGTCGATTCTACGTCCGATAACATCGCTGTTCCAGGGAAGTTTTCGTAAGCAGTAAAAGTTCTGTCAAAACTTTTTGTTTCATCAACATTGTTAATATATCTAACTTTTACAGAGACCGTTAATCTGTTTTCGGCAGCGATATCATTGCTTTGTATTTGCATGGGAGCAACATCATAACCAGTAATTTCGCCTTCAATAACAAGATCTGCTTCTTCTGTGTTTGTCATATTTAATTTCGTACGATTTCTGAATGCATCTTGCAAAGTTAAAGTCAATTCTTGGCTTAAACTTGGGTTTTGAAGTGGCGCATAGTTAGGAAATTGTGCAATATACATGGTTTTCCATTCGGGTAAAATAGAAGATCCTGATAAAGAATAATTCCCTTTCATTGATCCACATCCGCTGCATGCGAAAAGGATAAAAATCGAAACGGTTAAATAAGTTAAATAACGCATAGTTATAAATGATATTGTTTAATTTTTCGGTATAATGTTCTTTCAGATATACCTAATTCATCTGCAGCAAGTTTGCGTTTACCACGATGTTTTTCTAAAGCTAATTTAATCATTTCTCTTTCATTTTCTTGCAATGAAAGTGATTCTGGCTCTTCGATTGGACTAATATCATAGATGTCGTCAGAATATTCATACGCGGGTTGCGTATAATTTGGCTGATTTTGTTCTGGATGATAAATATTAACACTTGGTAAAGAAAGTTCTTCGTTAGATTGTTCACGGTACACACGCTGAATTAATTCTTGTGTATTACCATTAAAATTTTCAGAATCTTTATTCTTTATCAAATCAAGAGTTAAAGCACGTAAATCGTTCAAATCTTTTTTCATATCTAAAAGAACTTTAAAAAGAAGTTCTCTTTCCATAAAATCAGATTTTGTACCATCAGCAGATTTTGTAACTGTTGGCATCATGTTGTTTAGAGGTAATAATTGCATGATTTTTTCAATAGAAATCACACGATCTTTTTCCACAACAGAAACTTGTTCAGCAAAATTTCTTAACTGTCTAATATTTCCTGGCCAAGGATAATTGGCTATATAATTTGCTGCCTCTGGAGAAAGCTCGATATGAGGCATTCTGTATTTCGCAGCGAAATCTGAAGCAAATTTTCTGAACAATAAATTGATATCTTCCTTACGTTCGCGTAATGGGACTAAATCAATTTGTACTGTATTTAATCGATAATATAAATCTTCACGAAATTTACCTTTTTCTACAGCTTCTTTTAATTTTACATTAGTTGCAGCAACTACTCGTACATTGGTTTTTTGTAAATCAGAAGAACCTACTTTCATAAATTCACCAGATTCTAAAATACGTAACAAACGTACTTGTGTAGATAAAGGTAATTCACCAACTTCATCTAAGAAAATTGTACCGCCATCAGCTACTTCAAAATAACCTTTACGCGTTTGTGTCGCTCCAGTAAAGGCACCTTTTTCATGTCCGAATAATTCAGAATCAATTGTACCTTCAGGAATTGCACCACAGTTTACAGCTATGTAAGCATTGTGTTTACGGTGCGATTGGTTATGGATGATTTTTGGAATAAATTCTTTTCCAACACCACTTTCACCAATTACTAAAACTGATATATCAGTAGGAGCAACCTGAATCGCCTTTTCTAAAGCACGATTCAAGTTGATATTATTTCCGATTATTCCAAATCGTTGTTTAATGGTTTGTAAAGAATCCATAGTATAAGTTTTGAGTTAAAAAAAAATGTAATCTGAATTGAATTCAGACTAAAAAATTTAATAATTACTCAGCTACCATTTCACCAATTAATGTAGCGGTAGTACATGAATTTGCTTTTACATTTACAAAATCACCAACTTTAGTTCCTTCTACTTTTGGGAAAACTAAAACAGCATTTTGTGAGTTACGTCCGTACCAGAAATTTTCATCACGTTTAGAATTTCCTTCGATTAAAACTTCGTGTACTTTTCCAACGTAAGAATTCATACGAATTGCAGAATGTTTTTGTTGCATTTCGATAATTTCTTGTAAACGACGTTTTTTATCTTCTGGCGCTACATCATCTGGCATCTTTTTGTGAGCCGGAGTTCCAGGACGCTCAGAATAGGCAAACATATATCCGAAATCGTACTGAACGTATTCCATTAATGATAAAGTATCTTGATGTTCTTCTTCAGTTTCTCCACAGAAACCAGCAATCATATCATGTGATAATGCACAATCTGGAACAATTTTGCGAATCTTATCAATTAATTCGAAATATTCTTCACGCGTGTGTTGACGATTCATACGCTCTAAAACTGTTGTAGAACCTGATTGAACTGGTAAGTGAATGTATTTACAGATGTTTTTGTGTTTTGCCATCATTAATAATACATTCTCGTCCATATCTTGTGGATTAGAAGTTGAGAAACGTAAACGAATTCCAGGGAATTGAGTCGCAACCATATCTAATAATTGGGCAAAATCAACTGCAGTTGCTTGTTGAATTTCAGATGCTTTTTTGAAATCTTTTTTTGGTCCTCCACCATACCATAAATATGAATCGACGTTTTGACCTAATAAAGTAATTTCTTTGTATCCAGCTTCTGCTAATTCTTTACACTCGTTAATAATAGAATGAGGATCACGAGAACGCTCACGTCCACGAGTAAATGGTACAACACAGAAAGTACACATATTATCACAACCACGAGTGATTGTTACGAAAGCTGTAACTCCATTACCACCTAAACGAACAGGAGAAATTTCAGCATAAGTTTCTTCTTTAGATAATTGTACGTTGATTGCATCACGACCGTCTTCAACCTCGTTTAATAAGTTTGGTAAATCACGGTAAGCATCAGGACCAACAACGATATCTACTAAGTGCTCTTCTTCTAAGAATTTGTGTTTTAAACGCTCAGCCATACAACCTAAAACACCAATTTTCATCGATGGACGTTGCTTTTTAATCGCATTTAAAGTTCCTAAACGTTTACGAACTGTTTGTTCAGCTTTTTCACGAATAGAACAAGTGTTTAATAAAATTAAATCAGCTTCATCAACTTTTTGTGTCGTTTGATATCCTTCTTGACTTAAAATTGAGGCAACGATTTCGCTATCAGAGAAATTCATCTGACAACCGTATGATTCTAAGAATAATTTTTTTGTTGCATTTCCCGTAGGTAAAGTAAGTAACGCTTCGCCTTGTCTAGCTTCGTCTATATGTTTTTCTTCTGTATGCATTATTTTCTAATTCATTGATTGCGCAAAAGTACAAAATCATCGTGACATATTGGCAGTAAATTTTTCTTTTGCATTTTATTAACAATTTCGTAGATTTAGCTGATTGTAAAATCAATCTGAAACTATTTTTATGAAACATAATGAAGAAAATAATATCCAACAATTAATCAATGGTGGATATAAAGCACAATTTGGAGCCGCATTTAGTGATGCTTCAGAAATTTTTAAAGGGATAGCGGGTTTTTCTATTTTAGCATTTATAATCTATTTTGTAGCGTCAACAATTTTATCTAGTTTTATTGGATTAATTATTCCAGGAAATCCGATGAATGTTGAGGATATTATGGAAATACTACAATCAGGTGATGAAAATTTAATGAATGAATTAATTTTAGAAGCCAATGAAAATCCGAATTATCTTCCATCATTTATTAATTATTTTGTGCAATCAGCATTGTATCCTATATTATATAGTGTTTTCGTAATGGCAAGAAAATATGATACACATCTTAATGTAGATTTTTCTGATATTTTCGTTCATTACAGAGATGGAAAATTTTTGTCGTTATTTTTATTAACAATATCGGTTAATATTATAGCTGCGATAGGAATGGTTTTATGTTTAATTCCTGGAATTTTGGTTTACATCTTTTTAATGTTATCAATTCCATTAGTGATTTTTGCAGATGCTAATGTAAAAGAAGCAATAAAGTATAGCTATAAAATAGTTTCAAAAGATTTCGGAACTTTTGCAGTTGCTTTATTAGCAATTGTCGGGATTTTGATTGTTGGATTTTTATTATGTTGTGTTGGTATAGTAGCTGCAATGCCTTTTACATATATAATAATTTATGCATTGTATAAACAAATAATAGGTTTTCCGGGCGAATCATCTGAAATTGACGAAATAGGAACAGATATTTACAAGGATAATCCTTACATGAAATAGGAATAAATAATAGAAAAAACGAAGTTGTTTAAAATCATTTTTGGCTGCTTCGTTTTTTTGTTTATAATTTTGCAGAAATTTTAAGAACATTATATGTCAAAGAATCTCGTAATAGTTGAGTCCCCAGCCAAAGCAAAAACCATCCAAGGTTTTTTAGGCAACGATTTCATCGTAGAGTCAAGTTTTGGTCACGTTGTAGATTTGCCGAAAAAGGGTATGGGTATTGAGATTGAGAACGATTACAAGCCTGTTTATGAAGTAACACCTGATAAGCAAGATGTAGTAAATAAATTAAAAAAATTATCAAGTAAAGCAGATACTGTTTGGTTAGCATCCGATGAGGACCGTGAAGGAGAAGCGATTTCTTGGCACTTGTATAATGTTTTAAATTTAGAAAAGAAGGATACAAAACGTATCGTATTTAATGAGATTACTAAAAAGGCAATTCAACGTGCAGTTGAAAATCCTCGTCAAATTGATGTTAATTTAGTAGATGCTCAGCAAGCGCGTCGAGTTTTAGACCGTTTAGTTGGTTTTGAAATGTCTCCAATTCTTTGGAAAAAAGTTAAACCAGGTTTATCTGCAGGACGTGTACAATCAGTTTCTGTACGATTAATTGTTGAACGTGAAAAGGAAATTCAGAATTTTACACCAAAATCGTCATATCGTTTTGTTGCATTATTTTCAACTTCTGAAGACAAACAATTAAAAGCTGTATTAACGAAAGAATTTTCAACTTTAACAGAAGCTGAAACCTTTTTAAATACATGTATCAATGCTGAATTTTCTGTAAAAGATTTACAGAAAAAACCAGCAAAACGTACACCATCTGCACCATTTACAACTTCTACATTACAACAAGAAGCTTCTCGTAAATTAGGATATTCAGTTTCTCGTACGATGCGCGTTGCTCAACAATTATACGAGCAAGGGCATATTACGTATATGAGAACAGATAGCGTTAATTTATCTGATGATGCATTATCAGCAATCCAAACAACGATTGAATCTGAATACGGAAACAAATACGTTGAAGTAAGAAAATATAAAAACAAAAACTCTTCAGCTCAAGAAGCTCACGAAGCGATTCGCCCAACACACTTCGAAAATCAATCTATAAATGCAGATGATTCTATGCGTCGTTTGTACGAGTTGATTTGGAAAAGAACTGTTGCTTCGCAAATGGCTAATGCCGAATTAGAGCGAACAATTATCGATATAGAAAATCAAAACAACGAATTTATTTTCCAAGCTAAAGGGGAAGTTATTGTGTTTGATGGTTTCTTAAAAGTATATCAAGAATCGCATGATGATGAAGATGCTGACGATGATAAAGTTTTATTACCTAAAGTAAATATTGGTGAAATTTTAAAAACAAAATCAATCAATGGTACTGAGCGTTTCTCTAAAGCAGCTGCACGTTATACAGAAGCGTCTTTAGTTAAGAAATTAGAAGAACTTGGGATTGGTCGTCCTTCTACATATGCGCCAACAATTTCTACTATCCAAAATAGAGGTTATGTTGAGGTTGGTGAATTAGAAGGTCAAAAACGAGAATATCACACATTACAATTAGTAGATAATAAAGTGGAAACGGCTGTTGCAACTGAAATTTACGGTGCAGATCGTCGTAAATTAATGCCAACAGATATCGGTATTGTAGTTAATGATTTCTTGGTTGATTACTTTAAAAATATTATGGATTACGATTTTACTGCTCGTGTAGAATCTAATTTTGATGATATTGCTGAAGGAAAAGTAGAGTGGACAAATATGATTGATGAATTTTATCAAGAATTTCACGCTACTGTAGAAGATGTTCAAGAAAATGCAGAACGTGCTTCTGGAGAAAGAGAAATTGGTATAGATCCAGCTTCAGGAAAAGTAATGCATGCTCGTATTGGTCGATATGGTCCAATGATTCAGATCGGTAGTGCTGATGATGAAGATAAAAAATACGCTAGTTTACAAAAACATCAATCTATACATAATATTACGTTAGAAGAAGCTTTAAAATTATTTGAATTACCTAAAGTGTTAGGAGAATATAAAGGTTTTGAAGTTGAGGTGAATAACGGTCGTTTTGGACCTTATGTAAAATTTGATGATAAATTTGTTTCTGTTCCTAAAGAAATTGATCCTGTTGATTTATCTTTCGAAAAAGCAATTGAGTTAATCGAAGAAAAATTACAAGCTGATGCACCTATTGCACAGTACGAAGGACACGATGTAACGAAAGGAAAAGGAAGATTTGGACCGTTTATTAAATGGAATGAATGGTTTATTAATGTTTCTAAAAAATATGATTTCGACAATTTATCTCAAGCTGATATTATCGAATTAATTGAAGATAAAAAACGCAAAGAATCTGAACGTGTTGTTCGCGAATGGCCAGAACAGGGAATTCGTTTAGAAAAAGCACGTTGGGGACGTTATAACTTAATTAAAGGTAAGATTAAGGTTGAATTGTCTAAGGAAACAAATACTGAAGCGATTACTTTAGAAGAAGTTGAAAAAATTATTGCTGAACATACACCTGTTAAAAAAACAGCAGCAAAAAAAGCAACGACTACTAAAAAGGCTTCGACTACGACTAAAAAAGTGACGAAGAAAAAATAATGTTTACAGATTATTTAAAACCTGTTTCAAAAGAATTACAAGACTTTGCTAAGTCTTGTAATTCTTTTTGTTTAGGAGATGCTATAAATTTTGAAAAAGAATATTTAAACGAAGATTCTAAAAGTGTAGAGAAAATTGCAATCATAGGAGTGCAAGAAACGAGATCTAAAAATACAGACGAACTTGAAGATTTAGATTTTGATTTGATTCGTAGAACACTATATGAATTAAAAAAAGGGAATTGGTATTTACCGATTTACGATTTTGGTGATATTATTCCTGATCAAAATAAAGCAACTACCGGAGAAAATTTCACAAAGGTTTTAACATCTTTACTAAAAGAAAAATACTTTGTTGTAATTTTGGGAGGTAGTCCAAGCATGGCTTTTTATCAATACAGAGCTTACGATGAAATTGTAAAAAATATCCATTTTGTCTCTGTTGATGAAAAGTTACGATTGGGAAATGAAATTTTGCAAGCGAACGACGATAATTATTTAACTAAAATAATTGCATCAGAACCTTTAAATTTACTTGATTTTACTAATTTAGGCTATCAAACATATTTTGTTGCGCAAGAAGAATTAGATTTAATTAATCAATTAAATTTTGAAGCAATTCGATTAGGCGAAATTAATCAAGATATAAAAGAGATAGAGCATAATGTAAGAGAAGCGAATGCGGCTGTGATTGATCTTTCTTCAATCGAATCAAATTACTTCAATTCTACACAAAATTTAAGTCCAAATGGATTTAATTCGCGAGAAATTTGTGGTGTAGCAAAATATATTGGCTCAAGTCACGTTTTATCATCTATTTACATTTCTAATTATTATGAAATGTATAAAAAAAATGATCATTTATTGCTAAGTCAAATCATTTGGTATCTGTTAGATGGTAGAAATCATCGTACGGAAATAAAAAGTTTTGATGATGCACAATATTTTGATAAAATTTTTGTTCCTTCTGATGTACAAGTATTTGTTTTCTATCATAATCTATTTACAGATCAATGGTGGATCGAAATAAAAGAGCAAGAAGAGGACGAAAGAGTACACATAGTACCGTGTTCTAAAAAGGATTATACTAAAGCTTTAGATGGTGAAATTCCAAATAAATGGTGGAAGTACTTTAAAAAATTTTATTAAGAAACGTTAACATTCTTAATTTTAACACTTTAGAACTTAGTTGCTTTGCGTACTTAAATTTGTATAATTTTAAATAAAATAATAGTTTTACAACCCTGTATAAAATAAATCTATAACAGAATGAATAGAATTTTGGTAAGTACTTTATTACTGTCTCTTTCATTTTCTTCATGTAAAATGTTGAAGAGTGGAGGAAGTAGTAATAAACATGATGGACAGATCACCTCGAAATCATCAACTGCATGGACTCCAGCTCGTCCAAAAGGGATGGTTCCAATTCCTGGAGGATCATTTGTGTTAGGTCAAAGTGATTATGACTTTACACAAAACAATGATGCGCCTGTAAAAACAGTTTCGGTTGCTGGTTTCTTTATGGATGATACGGAAATTACAAACTCTGAGTATCAGATTTTTGTGAATTATGTAAAAGATTCTATCGCTAGAACATCTTTAGCAATCAAAGCAGAAGAGTTAGGATTTGATCCTATGAATCCAGGTGGTTCTGACGCCGGAATTGGTGCTTATTCTTATATTTCTGGATCTGAAGATGGAGAAGGTACTCCATACGATGAATACATCCAACAAGCTAACACTGGACGTGATGGTAATACCATGGACGGACGTAAGTTAAACTGGGATGTAAAATTAGAATGGGATAAATATAAATATCCAGATGTAGATTATACAGAGGTTATGGAAGGTTTATATTTCCCACCAGAGGAAAGAATGAATGGAGAGCGTCGTATTGATACTCGTAAATTAAACTACTCTTATGTAGTGGTTGACCAAATGGCAGCTGCTAAAAAACGTGGAACTTTCCAAGTTGATTTTAGAAAAGAATTTCAAGTTAACGTATATCCAGATACTACAGTTTGGGTAAGAGATTTTAACTACTCTTACAATGATCCAATGCATCAAGATTACTTTTGGCACACAGCTTACGCAAATTACCCAGTAGTTGGAGTAAACTGGAATCAAGCGAATGCATTTGCAGACTTTAGAACTAGATACCACAATATCGCTTTAAATAGAAAGAAAAAGAAAAACGGATCTGCAACGAAAGTGATTAGTTACCGTTTACCTACAGAAATTGAGTGGGAATACGCTGCAAGAGGTGGAATTCAAAATGCACCTTACCCTTGGGGAGGACCTTACTTAACAGACGATAGAGGATGTTATTTAGCGAACTTCAAACCAAAACGTGGTGATTATATCGAAATTACTAAAGGTAAGAAAACAGGTTACATGTACACAGCTCCAGTAAAATCTTTCCACCCTAATGGATACGGTTTATACGACATGGCTGGTAACGTAGCAGAGTGGACATTATCTCCACATAACAGAACATCTTACCAAATGGCATCTTCATTAAATCCATCGATCACATCTACTAATGAGACTAAGATGGTTGTAAGAGGAGGATCTTGGAAAGACATTGGTTACATGTTAATGGTTTCTACAAGAGATTTAGAGCACAAAGATTCAGCTCGTTCTTTCGTAGGATTCCGTACAGTACAACCTTTCCCTGATGGATCTAAAGTAACTTACAGAAGATCTAAATAAGAAATTATACACAAACAAATAATTATTAACACACATGGCAGTACAAGCAAGTAAGAAAGAACGTATAACAAATTTTATTTATAGTTTTTTCGCAGGTATCGTAATTTTAGGGGCATTATTTAAAATTACTCACATCTCAATCGGACCATTAAATGGTAACGTTTTATTAACAGTAGGTTTAGTAGCAGAAGCATTAGTATTCTTCTATGCTGCAATCTTCGATCAACCACAAGGTCAATACGAGTGGGAAAAAGCTTACCCAGAATTATTAGATGGTGCACCAGTTGCTAAGAAAACAGCAGCAGTTGCAGCAGCAGGTAACTCTTTAACTCAAGAATTAGACAAAGTTTTAGCTGAAGCTAAATTAGACAAGCAAGTATTTGAAAGCTTACGTTCTTCTTTAGATAACTTCGGAGCAGCAGTTTCTGAAATCAACAAAACGACTACAGCAGCAGCAGCTACACAACAATACAACGACGAGATTTCTAAAGCAGCAGTTAATGTAAATGCATTAAATACATTATACGCTCAACAAATTGAAAACTCTAACAAACAAGTAGAATTAAACAAACAATTCATCGAGGAGATGCAAAAATCTTCTGGTCACTCTGAGAAATTCTTAACTGAGATGCAAGCTTTATCAGCTAACATCAATGCTTTAAACAAAGTTTACGGTGGAATGTTACAGGCAATGAAAAACAATAACTAATCATTGCTTAATTATTAAACTTAATATTAATTAATTCTACTGAAACACTATGGCAGGAGGAGGAAGTGCTCGCCAGAAGATGATCAACTTAATGTATCTTGTATTTATCGCTATGATGGCGTTAAATGTAGATCGTGAAGTTTTAAGATCATTTGAGAGCATTTATTTGACAATGGAGTCGTCAACAGGGTTGACTACTGAAAATAATAATACTTTCTATTCGAATATTTCTAAGAAAGCACAAGAAGAGGAAGATTATAAAGCTATTGATGTAAAAGCAAAAGAAGTTCAAAAACAAGCGAACGATTTTTATGCTTACATTGAAAGTTTAAAAACTGAATTAAAAGGAGCAGATTACCAACCAGGAGCTGAAGAAACTGATTATAATTTATTAGCAAATTCAGAGCCAGTAGTATCTTTATTATTTAAAGGAGAAGGTGGTGATAACGGTAATGCAAAAGCACAAGAGTTAGTTTCTAAAATCGATGGTTTCCGTCAATTTTTATTAACTTTCACTAAAGATGATGCTAATGCTACAAAAAGAATCAATCAAGTATTCTCAACTGAAGCTCAAGGTAAAGGAAAGAAATCTTGGTTACAAGAAAAATTCTATGACCAACCAATGGTTGCAGCATTATCTAACTTAACAAAGTTACAAGCTGATGCTCGTACGGAAGAAGGTAATATCGTTCGTGATTTATTAGCTGGTAAGTTAAAAGAGAAGATCGAGTTAAACGCTTTCGAAGGGATGTTCTTATCTCCAGGTATTGTTAAAGTTGGTGACGAAGCAACATTAAATGTTGTTTTAGGAGCTTTCGATAACTCTATTACTGGATCAGTTCAAACATCAGTTGGTAGCGCAAGTATCGTGAACGGTAAAGCAGCTATTAAATTAAATACAGGTTCTGTTGGAATTCACAAATTAACAGGTAACTTAACTTACAAAGCACAAGATGGATCAACTAAAACTGTTCCGATCGTACCATCAACTTACCAAGTTGTTGCTCAAACTTTAGACGTGAAAGCGGCTGAAATTATCGAGAAAGATCCAACAGGAGGTTCTATCGTTGCTGATAACTTAAGAGTAGTTTACCGTGGTGTTGAAAACCCAGTTTCTGCAACAATTAACGGAGCTAATGGACCAGTATCTATGACTGCTTCAGCAGGTTCTTTATCTGGTGCAGGCGCTAACAAATGGAACCACATGCCTGGATCAGGAAACGAGGTTGTATTTACAGCGACAGCTAAAGCTTCTTCAGGAAAAACTTTAACAGTTCGTGAAACTTTCCGTGTTAAACCATTACCACCAGCACGTGGTGTTGTTATGGGTAAAACACATGCAGGAGTTCCTCAGGCTTCTTTAGCAAGCCAAAGAGTTCGTGTTGATTGGCCAGACTTCTTATTCCCTGTTAAAGGTGAAGTTGAATCTTTCAGCATCAAAGTTCCTGGAAGTCCGATTGAACGTGTTAATGGAAACAGCTTAGGTGGAGCTTCTTCTATCTCTAAAGCGAAACGTGGAGATAACATCTCAATCATCAACATTAAATACAAATCTTCTTTAGGACAATCAGGAGACGCTTCTATTGTATCTATCGAAGTATTATAAAATAATTAAAGAAATATGAAGTATCTTTTAGTTGGATTATCATTCTTAATGTCTACAGCAGCATTAGCACAAAACGTGTTAAATGCTAAATCACCAGAAGAATTAAGAGAGCAAAGAGCTAACAAATTAGTTATTAATGAAGCAGGTGATTCTATCAGCACTGAAGTAGAGCCATTAGCTTATGGGTTTATTGAAGACAAAGATATCATCTGGTCTAAAGTAGTTTGGGAAACAATCGATCTTAAAGAGAGATTAAATCAGCCATATTCTAAAAAAGGCGATGAAATCATTCAAAACACTAAATCACTTTACGAAGTGTTAATGGATGGAATGAAAAGTGGTCGTATTAAAGAAGTATATGCTACAGATGATTTCACTCAAAGATTAGACTACGATCAAATTGTAAGTAAATTAGAATTTGTTGAAGTAGATCAGGCTTTCTTAGATGATTTAGCAGCTAATGGAGAAACTCCAGCTGAAGGTGAGGGAGTTTTAAAACACCAATTACATAATGATGATGTTCGTATGATCCAAGTAAAAGGATTATGGTACATTGACCGTCGTGTAGGTGAATTAAAATACCGTTTATTAGGATTAGCATTATTATCTAAAGATATCCAAGCACAAACGACTCAAGCGCGTATGGCTGGTATCGAAAGTAATGAGATGTTCCCTTTATTCTGGATTTGGTATCCAGATGCTCGTAAGGAATTATCAAACTTTACAATTTTCAATCCTAAGAACTCAACTTCAAGTATTACTTACGACGAAGTATTAAATGCAAGAAGATTTTCTTCGATCATTTATAAAGCTCAAACGAATGTAGGGGTTAAGGCAATTAACGAATATATTCCAGAAGATGCAAAATCACAATTAGAAGAACACAACAGAATCAGAAACTCTATTATTCAACAAGAGTCTGATATGTGGAATTACTAATTAGATACTTTATTCATAAAATAAAACCTGCTCAGTTACTGAGCAGGTTTTTTTATGTTTATTAATTAGCATCACCTTTTTCAATGCCATCTTCTATTTTTTCTTTAGCTTCTTGCTTTTCTTCAGCATCTAATCGCATTTCGCCTGATGTATCATCTTTTCTTAAAACAACAGATATTGAAATTGGAAAATGATCTGAATCGATAGAATCTTCAATTTTCATATCAATTAATCTGAACTGAGAACTTAAAAAATAGTGATCTAAAGGCCAGCGAAAAAACCAATATTTTACATGAAAAGTATTGTACATTCCTCGTCCACGACGTGGATCTAACATTTGTGATGTTTTCAAAAATAAACGAGTTGTTCTACTCCAAGCGACATCATTCATATCACCAAAAACAATACAAGCTTTGCCGTAATTTTTAGCAGCTTTCCCTGTAATTAAAATTTCAGCATCACGTTCAGTACTTTCTTCGTTTTCTTGTGGAACGGGTGGAGTAGGGTGCAAACCATATAATCTTATAATTTCATTATTATATTCCACATCAACAACGATGGATGGGATTTCGGTACTGATCAAATAATTTACCTCATAGTGTTTAATTGGTAATTTTGAGTAGAATAATAATCCGTATGTATTTTCTAAAGGAACTTCAATTTTATATTCATATTTATTTGTCGCAGATTTGATATTATCCATCCACGCTTGATTTGTTTCCAATAAAAAAATTACATCAGGACTCGTTTTTTCAATCAAGTTTACTAATTTTTGATATTGTGTATTGTCTTGATAAACGTTGGTAACTAATAAATTGAATGGAACTTCATTTTCCTTCAATTCTACTTGATCAATCATCTTTTTTCCTAACGGTGTATAAGGAATAATAACCCAAAAAAGATAAATTGTACAAATCCCAAGTAAGCCTAAAATAAAATCATCATAAATGGTTTTATCTTCTATAAATAGCCAAATGATAAAGGAAATAATGATTAATACGAGTTTCTGAAATCTGGGATAATCAAAAACGCGAATGGTCCAATGATCGCTTTTAATAAAAGGAACCAATACAGACGCGATCAAAAAAATTGATAAACTGTAAAATACGTAAATCATAATGAGTGTTAATTAACTTAAGTTGTTTTTAGTCGATTTTACTTTCTTAACTTTGTAATCTTAAATAGAATTTTTTGAAAACTGTAGATTATATTATCGTTGGGCAAGGTGTTGCAGGTAGTTGTATGGCACTTAAATTATTAGAAAATAATAAATCTTTTGTCGTTATTGACGATAATGCACATAAAGCTTCTGCTATTGCAGCCGGAATTTATAATCCTGTTGTTCTAAAACGATTTGCTATCGTTTGGAATGCTATTTACCAAATACAATTGTTGAAGAAAGTATTTAGTTCCTTTGAACAATTATTAAACCAAAAATATTTATACGAATTTCCAGTTTTTAGAATCTTTAATGATGAGAATGAAAAAAAAACATGGTTAAAGAAATCTGATCGAGAAGATTTGAATATTTTCTTATCTAAAGATTTTACAAAATTAGATCATTATTCAAATATAAAACAGCCATTAGGTACAGGAGAAGTTCAGCATACAGGACGTATAGATTTAACAAATCTTTTACCAGATTTTAAAGACTATTTATTAGGAAAAGATTTATGTTTAGATGAATCCTTCGATTATGAAACTTTACAAATATTTGATGATAAAGTTATCTATAAAGAAATTGAAGCAAAGAAAATTATTTTCGCAGAAGGTTATCATATAAAACAGAATCCTTGGTTTAATCAATTGCCAATTATTGGTGTAAAAGGCGAAGTGTTAAGAGTAAAAACAAACGCGAATTTACCAGACGCAGTTGTAAAAGCGAAAGAGTTTTTGATGCCTTTAGGAAATAACGAATACTTTGTTGGCGCAACTTACGATCGTGATAATGTAAATTATCAAACAACTGAAGCTGCAAAAGAAAATTTAGTAAATGGTTTAAATCAATTTTTGTCTGATGAAATAGAAGTTATTGATCAAAAAGCATCTATCCGACCTACGGTTTCAGATCGTCGTCCGATTATTGGTTCGCATCCAAAATATAAAAATTTAATTTGTTTAAATGGTATGGGAACGCGAGGAACCATGTTGGCACCTGTAATGGTGGAAGATTTATACAATTATTTAGAAAACGAAACTATTTTAGACAAAGAATCAGATATTTCACGATTTTATACCTTGTTAAATGACGAACTATAAAAATATGTTTTTCCAGTTTATCGCTGGATTATTACTATTGCTTGGAATTAAACAATTTTTCATTTTTATTGATTTAGAATTATTAGATCTTATTGCCTCGATGGGAAAAGAATCTTTTTCTTATTTCGCAGATAAAACTGATAAATTCGGAATTTCAAATAAATTGCAACAATTGGTAAAAACTAAAATTGTTTTAGGATTTATAGCCATTGCAATTAATTATTTTATTCTATTTGTTTTAGCTTATAAAAACCGATTAAATTGGAATATTTCTCTTCTAATAACAGTTGTTTTAAGTTTAATTCATTTTTTTAAATTAGTTGAGATTCCGCCGATTTCATCTCTACAAATCAATCTTATTTTAGCCTATATGCTTCCAGCATTTTTGGCATTAATTTTATCAATCGTATTTTATTTTCTGGCTTTTAAAACAACTTCTAAGTAAAATTTTATAAAGCGAATAAAAGAGATTATTTTTGCAAAATGTTATTAGTACAAAATTTAGGAGTTTTCTTTTCAGGAAAATATTTATTTGAAGATGTTTCATTTCGTATCAACAAAGGTAACCGCGTAGGTTTAGTTGGTAAAAATGGTGCTGGAAAGTCAACTTTATTAAAAATATTATCAAAGCAAGATCAACCTTCTGAAGGTGAAATCGTTTACGAAGGTGAAGTTACTGTTGGATATTTATCGCAAGATATCGACTTTGTACAAGGTCGTACAGTTTGGCAAGAAGCAGATTCTGCTTTCGAACAGTTAGTCGAAATCCAAGAACGTATTGATTTTGTGAACAAAGAATTAGCAGAACGTACAGATTACGAATCTGACGAATATGCTAAATTAATTGAAGATATTTCCACTCTTACGGATCGTTTCGGTTTATTAGGTGGTTATACAAAAGATGCTGAAATCGAACAAATTTTAGGTGGTTTAGGATTTAAAAATTCTGATTTTCACCGTCCAACGGAAGAATTTTCTGGTGGTTGGCGTATGCGTATCGAATTGGCAAAATTATTACTTCAAAAGCATGATGTAATGCTTTTAGATGAGCCTACGAATCACTTAGATATTGATTCGATTATTTGGCTAGAAGATTTCTTAAAAGATTATGCTGGTGCTGTGGTTTTAGTTTCGCACGACCGTCAATTCTTAGATAACGTAACAAATCGTACAATCGAAATTGCAAATCGTCATATTTCTGATTTTAAAGCGAACTATACAAAGTATCTTGAATTACGCGAAGATCGTCGTATTAAATTAGAACAAGCGCAGAAGAATCAAGAGCAAATGATCAAGCATACGGAAGATTTAATTTCTAAATTCCGTGCAAAAGCGAACAAGGCTTCGATGGCGCAATCTTTAATTAAGAAATTAGATAAGATTGATCGTATCGAAATCGAAAGTGATGATGTTACGAAAATGAATATTCGTTTCGTTGATGCTGTACAACCAGGAAAAATTATTTTCGAATTAGATAATGTCGGTGTTTCTTTTGGTGATCATCAAGTTTTTGATGGTGTTTCGTTTTATGTAAACCGTGGTGAAAAAATTGCTTTTGTAGGTCAAAATGGTCAAGGAAAAACAACTTTATCACGTTGTATAACGGGCGATCAACCTTTTACAGGTATGATAAAACACGGTCATAATGTAGAAATTGGATATTTTGCTCAAAATCAAGCACACGTTTTAAATGACAAATTAACGGTTCAAGAAGAAGCTGAAAATTCGGCTACAGAAGAAACACGTAAACATGTTCGCGATTATTTAGGAGCTTTTATGTTTGGTGGTGATGCTGTAGATAAAAAAGTTTCAGTTCTTTCAGGAGGTGAACGAAATCGTTTGGCACTTTGTAAATTATTATTACGTCCATTTAACGTTTTAATTATGGATGAGCCGACGAATCACTTGGATATTGTATCGAAAGAATTATTGAAAAAGGCTTTACAAAAATATACAGGTACGTTAATATTAGTTTCTCACGATCGTGAATTCCTTGAAGGTTTAGTGGATAAAGTTTTCGATTTTAGAAACGGACAAGTGAAAGAATATTTATCGGGTATTGATGATTATTTAGCAGAAATTAAAGCTGGAAACTTCCGTGAAGTGGAAAAAGGTAATATTCTAGCTGCTCCGAAAGAGGAAAAATCAATCGAAGTTAAGATTGAACAAGCAAAACGTGTTTTATCTTTTGTAGAAGAAAAAGAACAAAAACGTTTAAAGAATAAACTTTCAAAAATTGAAGCTGATATTACAACTTTAGAAAATAAAGTTGCTAAAATCGAATCACATATGGCTGAAGGTAATCAATCGCAAGCAGAACTTGATGAATATACTAAAGCTAAGCAAGATTTAGAATCTAAGATGTTAGAATGGGAAGAAGTTTCTGAACAAATCATCTAATCATATTTTAATAAAGTTATTACAAGTGCTGTATTTACACAGCACTTTTTTTATTTGTTAGATTTATTTTAATTCAATAATTCTTTATCCAAAATACATAAAGTACTCGTTAGTTTTAATAATTTTAAACAAATTAAATTAAATGATAAACGCAGTATTCGGAATAGCATTATCTGGAGGTGGACATAGAGGTTTAGCACATGCAGGAATTTTACAATTTTTAGAAGAAAAAGGAATATCTCCAAAAATTATAGCAGGGACGAGTGCAGGTGCAATTGTAGGAACAATGTATGCAATAGGAAAAACACCACAACAGATATTAGAATTATTTCAGACGGTTTCATTTTTTAATTGGAATTATATTACTACAAAAAAAGCCGGATTATTTGATATTGATCGATTAGAAGTTTATTTAGATAAAGAATTAGGAAATATGACCATTGGTGACTTGGATAAACAAGTTTACATTTCCGCTACTGACATGCAACGTGGAAGGTTAAAAATTTTTGGTAAAGATACTATTGCTAAAAAGGCAGTTTTGGCTTCATGCGCATTTCCAGCTGTATTTTCACCAGTAGTAATTGATGGGATTATTTATAGTGATGGTGGAATGTTAAATAATTTTCCAGTCAATGCTATACAAGGTCATTGCGATTATTTAATCGGTTCTAATGTGAATCCTGTTGTCGAAACTTCTGCAGAAAACCTAAAAACAATAAAATCTATAACGTTGCGATCTTTCGAAATTATGATGAATAATAATACTCATTTACATAAGAATTTATGTGATTGGTATCTTGAACCAGCAGATTTAACTAAATATTTCACATTTGAAACATCAAAATCTAAAATGAAAGAAATTTTCGATATCGGTTATTTAGAAGCGAAATCAACATTTTCAGCCTTTGAAGATATCTTAAAGTAAAAAATATGATTTTTTTTAATTGCTGTAAAATTTTTGTTATTAAATAGTTATGAGAAAAGATTGATAAACCTTTGAAAAAAACATTTTCAAAAGTTTGGTATTTCAAAATCCTGCTCTATATTTGCACTCACAATCGCGGGAATAGCTCAATTGGTAGAGCGTCAGCCTTCCAAGCTGAATGTTGCGGGTTCGAGTCCCGTTTCCCGCTCTTTGAAATATTAAATAATATTCAAATTTTGCCTTGGTGGTGGAATTGGTAGACACGCAGGACTTAAAATCCTGTGCTCATTAGAGCGTGCGGGTTCAAGTCCCGCCTGAGGTACTTTTTAAAATTTGAATAAATAATTTACGCGGGAATAGCTCAATTGGTAGAGCGTCAGCCTTCCAAGCTGAATGTTGCGGGTTCGAGTCCCGTTTCCCGCTCTTTGAAATAACAATAAGATAATTAAATTTTGCCTTGGTGGTGGAATTGGTAGACACGCAGGACTTAAAATCCTGTGTCCATTAGGACGTGCGGGTTCAAGTCCCGCCTGAGGTACTTTTTTTAATTCATCTTATAATTACGCGGGAATAGCTCAATTGGTAGAGCGTCAGCCTTCCAAGCTGAATGTTGCGGGTTCGAGTCCCGTTTCCCGCTCTTTGAAATAACAGAAAATATAAATTAATTTTGCCTTGGTGGTGGAATTGGTAGACACGCAGGACTTAAAATCCTGTGCTCATTAGAGCGTGCGGGTTCAAGTCCCGCCTGAGGTACTTTTTAAATTAATTTATTTTTCAATACTGCGGGAATAGCTCAATTGGTAGAGCGTCAGCCTTCCAAGCTGAATGTTGCGGGTTCGAGTCCCGTTTCCCGCTCTAACTTTTCTTTACGAAAGTTGGAGGCCTTGGTGGTGGAATTGGTAGACACGCAGGACTTAAAATCCTGTGTCCATTAGGACGTGCGGGTTCAAGTCCCGCCTGAGGTACAAGGCAAAAAGCTCAAGAATTTATTTTCTTGAGCTTTTTTTGTTTTATATCATTTCAATTATAAAGTCTTAAATAACTTATAAGTTTTAATTACACCTTTTAAATAAGGATAATTCGTACCGAAATTAGAAATTTAAATAGTACAAAATAAAAAAGCTGAAGTATTACTTCAGCTTTTATTATATTAATTTGTTTAGAATCTCTTTTGGGATATCGCAACTGATGTGTAAAACCTCGTTATTTTTTAAATCAATTCGCAGCGTATTACTCATGTCTGATACATTGTAGGTTTCTCCTGATGATGCGAAACTAATTATACCCATCACACCAATACTACCTAATTTTAAGTTGAAGAGGTTTACAGGAACTTTACGAATAGAATCTATATCTTGTTTATAAATTGTTCTTGACGCTACGATACTTTTTAATACATATCGATTTTCATAAATCTCAATTCTTCTGTATCTAACCAATGCTAAATATATAAAAAAAGACACAGCTAAGATTGATATGATCAATCCTATCACTTCATCTTGATGATTTCCTATTCCTAATAATCCCTTAAAGTTTTTTATTCCGTATGTTATAAAGATTAATAAATATACACTCGAAATCAAGACAAAAACGGGATGTAAAGATATATTTATTCGTTTCTTCATAATTTTGTAGTTAGTATAAATATACAAAAAAAGCTAAGAGTTTAACATTCTTAGCTTTCGAGATTTAGTTATTATTATATTTTTTTCCTTCAATCAAACGTTTGTCTGCCCAAATTGTACCTCCTGGAATGATAGATGCGACAAAAAATATAGCAAATATTTTCCAAGACCAGTTGTATTTCTCTTTTAAGATATAAACCAATACCATGTAAAGAATAAATAATCCACCATGTATACGTCCGATATGAGTAACCCAAATTGGATCATCAAAAATATACTTCATTGGCATTGCGAAAAAGAATAAAGCAATAGCAGAAAGTGCTTCTAAATATCCCGTAATTTTAAAAAACTTCAACATTAATCTTAAATTTGCTCAAAAATAATTGGTTTTTCTTTGATTAAAAATGATTTTTAATCATATATATTTATAAATCAATTATTTTAATCTCTAACCTTAATGTTAAAACACTTGTTCTACATCTATTGTATTTTTTTATTTCTTTGTGGGATTAGCATTTCTGCACAAAACAAAACTGAATTTTATAGATGGAACGAACAAAAAAATAGCTACGAATTTGATTTTTATTCTCAAGACAAAATAAAAGCGCTTGATTCGTTAGCTACAATTGGGTTTTATACACTACAAATAGATTCAATCAAAGCCGATAAAATTTATTTAAATAAAGGAAAAAACTTTAAAAATATTTGGGTTAAAAATGAAACGATTTTCAAAAATCAAGATTTCAATCCTACGAATAATTTAGATTCTATTCTATCAAAATATATCGAAGAACAAGATAAAAATGGTTTTTCATTTACAAATGTTCAGTTAATTCCACATGGAAACATCAAAGACGAACAAAAAATAGAATTAAAACTAAATTTAGGTGTACAAAGAAAGATTGATGCTGTAAAATCTGTTGGTTATACTAAACTTTCTAAAGGTTATATTCTACATGGTTTAGGCCTAAAAAAAGGAAAAATATATAACGAATCTGTTCTTGCTAATGCAAGTAGCGTTATGCAAAATACGAATTACATTGTGCAGTTGCAAGAGCCACAAACTTTGTTTAGACCAGATTCTACCATTATCTATCTGTATCCAAAAAAAGTTAAATCAAATACATTTGACGGAATTTTAGGTTTCGGGAATGATGAAAATGGCGATTTCAAATTAAATGGAAATGTTCAATTAGAAATGAATAATATTTTTAATGGATTAGAACAAATTCGATTGAATTGGATCGGAACGGCAAATAAAAATACAACTTTAGATATTCGAGTTAAATTACCTTATTTATTTAAATCACCAATTGGATCCGAAACTCAATTTAAGTTATTTAAACAAGATTCTGTTTTCGTCAATTTAGATTTGAACGAACGTTTATTTTATCAAATCAATCCAAACTCAAGTTTAGGAGCGAATTTATCTTATACTACATCAAATTATTTGTTAGATGATGAAAGTTTTGCTAAGAATTATGACGATTTTAATAAAACGGGAATTGGTTTAAGTTACGAATATTTTGTTCGTCATCCATTTCAGTTAATGGAAGGAAAATCATTATTGCGTGTTTTTGCATCGTCGATTAAAAAGAAAGAAAAAAACTTTTCTTTGACTGAAGAGATCGTCAATGAAAATTCAAAACAATACGAAATAGGTTTAGAAACTTATCGAATTTTTCAGTTTTATAAAAAACATTATTTAAAAGGTGCAGTTAGTTTTAAAACTTTGTTAGATGAAAATGATTTGTTATCTGAAAACGAATTGTACCGAATTGGTGGTTTTGGTAGTATTAGAGGTTTTAACGAGGAAAGTATTATTGCGAACCTTTACGGAATAGGAAGTTTGGAATATCGCTTTTTACCTAATGAAGGATTTTACGTTAGTGTTTTCGGAGATTATGCGTTTATCGATAATAAGCGAATGGATTTGAATACAAATTTCATCAGTTTCGGAACAGGATTATCATTTATGACTAAGATTGGAATTTTTAATTTAAGTTATGCGGTTGGTAAAACAGAAAATACACCTTTTGATTTTAAAGAATCAAAAATACATTTTGGTATTTTAAGTCAATTTTAAATATTAATTCTACACTTAAAATAGGATATCATTTAAAAAAACATAAATATTAAAACTTTATCTAAAAAAATAGAGCTTTTTTATAACATTTTAAAGATATTAGCTACCTATAGCAAACAACAATTCAAATTAAAATGCGTAAAATATTCTATCCTATCTTAGCTTCAGCTTTATTTTTAGGAGCAACACAAATAACATTTGCACAAGATAACTTAGTTAATTCTTTAAGCAAAAATGCAAGTGAAAATGCAAAACAAGCATTCCAATTTACAGAGTTAATCAACTTAGCAAAAACACCTGTTCAAAATCAAGGTTCATCAGGAACTTGTTGGTCATATTCAGGAAATTCATTCTTAGAGTCTGAAATGTTAAGAATGGGAAAACAACCTGTACAATTATCTCAAATATTTGTAGCGCGTAATGCTTATGCAGATCGTGCGAACCAATATGTAAAAATGCATGGAAATATTGCTTTAGGAGAAGGAGGTTTATTTCATGATGTGATGGATGTGTACAAAAAATACGGAATGGTTCCGCAGGAGGTTTATTCTGGATTGAATTACGGTACGACTAAAAACCAATTTGGAGAAATGTCGGCTGCAATGGAAGGTTTCTTAAAAGGAATAGTTTCTAACCCAAATGGGAAATTAACTCCTAATTGGAAAACAGCTTATTCTGGTATTATGGATGCTTATTTAGGTGAATATCCTAAAGAGTTTACTTATAACGGTAAAAAATATACACCTCGAACATTTGCTGATGAAGTAGTGGGTATAAATCCTGATGATTATATTCCGTTATCATCTTTTAAAGAATATGAATTATACAAGCCATTTATTTTAATGATTCCAGACAACTGGGCGTTTGGGCAGTATTATAATATTCCAATGAATGATATTACAAATACGATTGATTATGCTTTGAAAAATGGATTTACTGTAGCTTGGGCACAAGATGTTTCAGAAAAATCTTTTTCTTGGAAAAATGGAGTAGCGTATGTACCAACAAAACGTTTTGAGGACATGTCTGCTCAAGAAAAAGCTGAAATGTTTAATGGTCCAAAACCAGAAGCTGTTATTACGGAAGAAATGCGTCAAATGGCATTTGATAATTACGAAACTACTGATGACCACGGAATGCACATTGTTGGTTTAGCTAAAGATCAAAACGGAAAAGAATACTACATTATAAAAAATTCTTGGGGAACAACAAATGATTATGAAGGATACATGTATGTAACGAAAGCTTATGTACAATACAAAACATTAAATTTATTGGTTCATAAAAATGGAGTTCCAAAACAGCTTTTAAAGAAATTAGGTAAATAATTACAATGATATAATAAAAAAATACACTCAAATTTGAGTGGATTTTTTTTATTTAATATGAATATGAATCGTTTTTGTTTCGTTAGAAATTTTTGAGATAAATTTCAATTTCGTGTTTCCTTTCTTACTAGCTTGAAAAGTAAAATATTGTTTGCCGTCAGATTATTTTTCGGGTTGATCTAATTCAGGTTCGTAGATTTCTGAAACATAAACTAAATTATTATCAATTTTAGGATCTAATTCCCATAATAAATTCTGTTCATCTGTTTTGAAGACAAATCCAAAATACTGATCAGTGGCTACATCAACTTTTTTGTTATGCTCATTATAATATGTAAAAGAATCTTTTACAAAAGATTGTGGATTTTCCGATTCCAAAACAACTTCTTCAGATGAAGTTGATTCAGATTCTAAATTCTCCTTTTCTCCACAAGAAACAAATGCAAAACTTGTTGCAAGTATAAAAGTTCTAAAGATAAATTTCATAAACTAAAATTACTCAAACTTAACTAAACAAAATTTTATTTTACAATAAATTTTATACGTTTTGGTTGATTACTTTTTCCTTCCCAAGGTCTTGAATAATCAAACTCAACAACACACTCACCTTTCGACACACCTGTATAATTATAAATATTTCGAATTGGTGCACCTAGCATTACTTCTTCACTCAAGTTTTTGTTTTCAACTTCCGTCAAGTTTACATTACAATTTTCTGGAGTTGTAATATTCCAAGAATATCCAGTTGACGGATTTGCTTTAGCTGTAATTTGTATCCTTTCATCAACCTTCATATTTACAGTTAGATCAGACTTAACTTCATCTAAATTGTATATTTTAGTGTGTTCTCCTTTTTGAACTGAACAAGAACTGATTAATGTAAGAAGCGCTGAAAAAATTAATGTATTTTTCATAGTTATATTGGTTTTAAAATTATTTATTAAAACAAAATTATATCTTTTGATTCGTTTAGATTAATTTTGTATTCTTATTTTTTAGACAATAAATATGCCTCAAAACGTAACTATCCGAATTTCTCCTGCAGAAGCAGCAAACGAAACTATTTTGAAACAACGTTTAGCCGCAGCAGCGAAAACAAGACCGGAAAATATCAATGCATATCAAATTACCCGTCGCTCATTAGATGCAAGAAGTAGAAATATTGTAACGCAATTACAAGCAAATGTTTTTATTGGGGAAGATTTTTTTGATGCTTTCGAATTTCATCCAAATTTACAAAATGTAGCTAACGCGCAAGAGGTTTACATAGCCGGTGCCGGCCCTGCTGGTTTATTTGCAGCATTGGAGTTGATAGAACTTGGTTTAAAACCTATTATCATCGAGCGTGGTAAAAATGTTCGTGATCGTCGACGAGATTTAGCTGCGATGAATAAAGAAGGTAAAGTTAATCCAGAGTCTAACTATTGTTATGGTGAAGGAGGAGCTGGAACGTATTCGGACGGAAAATTATATACACGTTCAACTAAACGTGGTAATATTTTAAAATCTCTACAATGGTTTGTTCACTTTGGAGCAACCGAACGTATTTTACAAGAAGCACATCCACATATCGGTACAAATAAGTTACCTGGGATTATAGCTAATATGCGTGAAGCGATTATTGAATGTGGAGGAGAAGTTTTATTCGATACTAAATTAACTGATATCATTATCGAGAATAATCAGATCAAAGGAATTGAATTAAATAATGATACACGTATCAAAACTTCATCTTTAATATTAGCAACTGGACATTCAGCTCGTGATATTTTTAGAATGTTAGCAGCAAAAAAAGTGTTGATAGAAGCTAAACCATTTGCTTTAGGAGTTCGTATAGAGCATAAACAAAATCTTATTGATTCTTCTCAATACCATTGTCCAATTGGAACTGAAAGAAATCAATATTTACCGCCAGCATCATATTCATTAGTTTCGCAAGAAGCAGGACGTGGAGTTTTTTCATTTTGTATGTGTCCAGGTGGAATTATTGCACCAGCTTCTACAGATGAAGGTGAATTAGTTGTAAATGGATGGTCACCATCTAAGCGCGATGGATATTTTGCAAACTCAGGAATGGTAGTAACTGTTGATGAAAAAGATTTTGCAAAATATGGTTTCGAAGGACCATTAGCTGGAATGAAGTTTCAACAAATGGTAGAACAAAAAGCTTGGCAAGTTGGAGGTGGATTATTAAAAGCACCGGCGCAACGTATGACGGATTTTGTTTCAGGTAAATTATCAAATTCCTTAAACGATAGTTCATATTTACCAGGTCTTACTTCAGGATTATTAAGTGAAGTTTTACCAAAAGAAGTTCACGATTCTTTGCGATTAGGATTTCAAACTTTCGGAAAAAAAATGAATGGTTACTACACAGAAGAAGCTAACGTTGTAGCAACAGAATCTCGTACTTCGTCACCTGTGCGTATTCCTCGAAACGATGAAACTTTAGAGCATGTGCAAGTTTCTGGTTTATTTCCTTGTGCTGAAGGTGCTGGATATGCCGGCGGAATCATTTCTGCTGCAATGGATGGCGCTAAAGTTGCTGTCGCTGTAAAGAATTTTTTAAAGAAATAAAATAATGATCAAAACTATTTTATTTGTTGGTTTTGGTGGAGCATTAGGAAGTGTATTACGTTATCTGATTACAATTGGGATTAATCAGATTATTACAATATCTTTTCCTATTGCAACATTTTCAATAAATATTATAGGTTGTTTACTTATTGGAATATTATACGGAATTTCCGAGAAAAATAATCTCGGAAATTCTGATTTAAATTCTTTATTAATCATTGGTTTTTGTGGCGGATTTACAACTTTCTCCACATTTGCAAATGAAAATCTCAAACTATTTCAACAGGAAAATTTCTTAGTTCCTGCGCTATATATTTCACTAAGTGTAATTTTAGGAATCTTAGCTGTAAGATTAGGTTATAAAATCATTCTTTAACATTAATTTATTAATTTCATTTAGTTAATAATGCTTATTTTTAAGTTGATTAAAATTAACTACATGAAAAAATCACTTCTAGTCTGTGGAATTTTATTTTCCTCAGTATTAGCTCATGCACAATTTAATACCGTGAAAAAAACTGATAATAAAGGTTATAGTTACGAAATTGTTGAAAATGATCCAACTAAAACTCGTATCTATACATTAGATAATGGTTTAAAAATTTATTTAGCTCAAATAAAAGACGAGCCAAGAATTCAAACTCATATTGCTGTAAAAACAGGTTCTAATAACGATCCGGAAGATAATACTGGTTTAGCTCACTACTTAGAGCATATGGTATTTAAAGGAACGTCTAAAATTGGAACTCAGAATTGGGAAAAGGAAAAACCATTACTTCAACAAATTTCTAATTTATACGAACAACATAAAGCAGAAAAAGATCCAGAAAAAAAGATTGCGATCTATAAAAAAATTGATGAGGTTTCACAAGAAGCATCTAAATATGCTGTTGCAAATGAATACGATAAATTAATTTCGTCTTTAGGTGCATCAGGAACTAATGCACATACATCTTTAGAGGAAACAATTTACCATAATAACATTCCGAGCAACGAATTAGAAAAATTCTTAATGATCGAAGCTGAAAGATTCAACGAATTAACTTTACGTTTATTCCACACTGAATTAGAAGCTGTTTATGAGGAATTTAATCGTTCTCAGGATAATGATGGTCGTTTGGTTTTCTATAAATTAATGGAAACTTTATTCCCAAAATCACACTACGGAACACAAACAACAATCGGAACTTCTGAACATTTAAAGAATCCGTCAATGGTTGCAATTCATAATTACTTCGATAAATACTATGTTGCAAGTAATATGGCTGTGTTATTAATTGGTGATTTTGATTATGATACAGCTGTTCCTTTAATTGATAAATATTTTGGTGGAATGGCTAAAAAACCAGCTCCAGCACAATATGTAGCAAAAGAAGATCCAATCAAAAAAATTATTTCATCGGATGTAACAAGTCCATCATCTGAAAGAGTACAATTTGCTTATCGTTTTGACGGAGTTAATTCTAAAGATGCGAAATATGTAACTTTAATCGATTATATTTTAAGCAATTCTACTGCAGGTTTAATTGACTTAAATATCAATCAACAACAAAAAGCTTTAGGCGCAGGTTCTGGAGCATCTTTTTTCCGTGATTACGGAATGCATTCTTTTTCTGGAGCACCAAAACAAGGTCAATCTTTAGAAGAAGTTCGTGATTTATTATTAGGTCAAATTGAAAAAATTAAGAAAGGAGATTTTGATGATTGGATGATTGATGCGGTTGTAAATGACATGAAAAAATCTCGTATGAGATCATGGGAAAATACACGCTCGTTAGCTAGTAGTTTATACAAATCTTTCATTAACGATACACCTTGGGAAAAAGTAGTTTCTGAACACGAAGATTTATCCAAAATTACGAAAAAAGAATTGATGGATTTTGCGAATAAACATTACAAGGACAACTATGTAATTGTTTACAAGCGACAAGGAGAAAATAAAGATTTAGTTCGCGTTTCAAATCCAGGAATTACGCCAATTCAATTAAATCGTGATGCACAATCTAACTGGTACAAAGAGTTTATGAAAATAAATTCTGATGATATCAAACCTGTTTTTGTTGATTTCAAGAAAGAATTGAAAGAAGGAAAAGTAAAAAAAGCAAAATTTACTTCAATCCAAAATAAAACTAATGATATTAGTACAGTGTACTACATTTCTGAAGTTGGATCTGATCATGATAAAAAACTTTCTTTAGCGATTAATTATTTAGATTATTTAGGAACTTCTAAATATTCACCAGAAAATTTAAAGAAAGAATTTTACAAATATGGAGTTGAGTATAATGTAAATTCAGGTACAGATCGTACTTACGTTTCTGTAACTGCTTTACAAAAGAATTTAGGAGAAGGTTTACGTTTATTTGAACATTTGATTTCTGATGCTGTGGCAAATAAAGAATCTTATGACGAATATGTAAATACGATTTTAAAATCTCGTGTAAACGCGAAGAAAAATAAAAATGCAATTGTTGCTGCTTTAAATAGCTATGCACAATATGGACCAGAAAATCGTTTCAGAAATATTTTGTCTGAACAGGAATTAAAAGCAATTGATCCAAAAGAATTAACGCAATTAATTAAAGATTTCTTTAATTATGAGCATCAAGTTTTTTACTACGGAAATAATGAGGCAGAAGCTAAAAAGTTAATTGAAAAATATCACAACTTCGGAACTTCATCTAAAATTCCAGCGAAAAAAGAATTTGCTCAAAACCCAACATTAGGTAAAGTTTACTTTGCTCCTTATGATATGGTACAAGCTGAAATTAATTTTGTAGCTAGAGATCAACAGTTCGATTCTAATTTATTAACACCATCAGGAATGTTCAATGAATATTTCGGAGGTGGTTTATCATCAATTGTATTCCAAGAAATTCGTGAGTCTAAATCATTAGCATATTCTGCACGTTCTTCTTACTCTAATGGAACTAAAAAAGGTGATTACAACTATGTAAGAGCAAACATCGGAACGCAAGCAAATAAATTGCCACAAGCTGTTGATGCAATGTTAGATTTGATGAATGATATGCCAAAAGCTGAAAGCCAATTTGAGAATTCTAAACAGGCTGCTTTAAAGCAAATCGCTACAAAAAGATATACAAAATCTAATGTATTCTTCTACTGGTTATCTTTACAAGACCGTGGTTTAAATTACGATATTAACAAAGATATTTACAACCAAACATCAACGTTGACTATCGATAAATTAGATCAATTTTTCCAAAAACATATTAAAGGACAAAAATTTAATGTGGGATTAATCGGGAAAAAAGAAAGTTTAGATTGGGAAGCTGTAAATAAATTAGGAGAAGTTAAGGAATTAACTCTTGAAGATTTATTCAACTATTAAGATTAAAATTCTTGTTATAAAAAAAAATCCACTTCTTAATTGAAGTGGATTTTTTCATTTAATCAAACACTAAATATGGTTCCATTTCTTTAAACTTTTCTTCCGTAATTACATAACTTCTGCTCAGTGTTTTTGCATCTTTAAATTTCCCGCCTAATGAGCGTTTAAAATTTAATATAGTTTGAGCTTGTTTTTCGGAAAATCCTAATTTCATCCAACCTTCTAAATCCAAATCGTTAGGATTAAATTTTTCAGTAATCTCAACTTTTTTTACTTCGGATTTTGTTGTTGTTGGAATATTTTTGGGTTCAGAATTGTCTATTGTATTTTTAGTATAATTAACTTCAACTTTCTCTGGAAGATTAATGAAATTTTTCATTTCATTGTACTTTTCATCAGAAATTACATAACATTTTTTTAGCTGTTCTTTCGATTTAAATTCACCTCCAACAATGTTTTTGTATTTCAGTATTGTTTCTGCTTGTTTTGGACTAAAACCAATTGCTACCCAATCTTCAATTGAATAATCATTTGGATTAAAATTTCTATAATTAATCTTTTTAGAGGTTTGTGATTTTTCTAATTTATAATCAGATTTGGCTTTATCAGGCAATAAAATATAAGGAGCTAAAACTTCGTAAGCTTCATCAGAAATTACATAACATTTTTTAATTTGCTCTTTAGATTCAAATTTTCCTCCAAGAATTTGTTTGTATTTCATGATTACTTCAGCCTGTTTTGGTGTAAAACCTAATTGTTCCCAACCTTGTTTTGGTAAATCATTTGGATTGAAAGGTTTTAAAGAATCTTTTTTAAAATGATTTGAAGTAAATGAAGATTTTTTAAAAGGTTTTGATTTTTGAACTTCGATTAATTGTTCTAATTCAATTTCTAGTTTTTTATAATATTCTGTGTCTATCTGATGCAAGGATAGATCTTTGGGTTTGTTTTGAAAAGCTAAAAATAATTCAAAACATAACAAAGTAAGTAATAAGATAAAAATTCCGATTCTTTGGCCGAAGGTAAAATGCCAGCGATCTTTACTTAAACTTTTCATAGGCTAATAGATTTAAGGTACCAACCAAACCACAAGCTATAATTTGATGAAGCTAAAATATCTAAAGTTAAGCGATGAAATCGGTAAATAATTATTTATAAATCAAAAACAGATTTTCTTTTGATTACGAAGCAGTCTTTTAACCAAAAGAAAAATAACATCATAAAATAACCAATAAAGGCTAAACCGAAAGTAGCAAAAGCTAAATAAATGTAGATAAATCTCAGTTTAGTTACACGAATCCCCAATTTATCAGCGATACGAGAGATAACGTTAAACCAACTTTTTTCAGTAAAATTTCTTATTTGATCTTTCATGGTTTCAAAACTTCAGTTCCGATGGCACAATTTAAGCATTTTTTTTCATCACAATATCTTTTTTTCAGATGGATGATGCTTTGCGAATCTTTTGCAGAATTTATTTTAAAACCTGAAGCGATATAAGCATCAATAATATTATTATTTTCAACCTTTAAATCATTTAAAATATCTAAAAAATAATCTGAATCTAATTTATCAATTGTTAAATCATAGGCAAATTTTAGTGGTATAATTGTATTAATAATTAGATTATGAATTTTATCAATTGAAAGTTTTTTAGATGATTCTTTACTTTCTTTGCCGAAAACATAATGTGATTTCCAATAACTATTAAGGTCAAAGTTTTGAAAGAATTGTTCTATTTCTTTTAAATTGGTAAAAGAGATTATTTTAGAAAATAAACTTTTTTCTGATGTATAAATTGCAGATAATTGAGCCAAACGAATGGTAGGAAAACCATAAGGGCGCATGCTCGAAAATTTAAAAATAAATTTATTTAACGGACTCAAATCGTATTTACGTTGCAAAAATAAATATTCCTTTTTTAAATCTTTCGTATAATCATCGAGTTCATCTTCTAAAAATCCGGCTTGACCAAAAAATAATGCTTCAAGACTTAAAGGTTTATTTTGATTTTTTTGCAAAACAGCAAAAGGGAAAGAATTAGCCCAAATTTCAAAAGTTTCCTTATTTACTCTTAAGCCAAAATTTGAAGCAAATAATTTAAAAGATACTTCTTCCCAATTATTATTTGATTGCTTGAATAAATTTAAAATAGTAATGGATTTTTCTTCAAGTCGATCAATTAAAAGACGATCAAACCAAAATGATATTTTATTCCAATCTATTTTTTTTAATAAGCCTTTGCATGGAATAGAGTAGGACTGATTAGATAAAATTTGTTGGTAATTATAGATAATTTCTTTGGAAACGAAATCTTGTAAAACCAAAGTTTCAACATTTGATTGACGCAATTTTTCAATTTCCTTGTCATGATTCCAAACAACGTGTAAAATTACATTTTGATAATTTTTATCATTCGAATGGTGATGAAAATCCCAATCTGAAGAATTGATATGCATTTCTACACAACCAACCCAAAGTTGTTTTCCAATTACAATTTCAGCATTATAAAAATCTGGTCCAGCGTCATGATTTATTTTACCGAAATTAATAATCTCAATCGGATTTCCATGAAATGTACATAAATCTTTCATCTCAATACATTTCATTTGCCAAATATGATGTAAAAATGCCTCTTTCATTCTTTAATTTATTTAAAAAACATTTTACAATCTGAATATTAATTATTTAAAATAAAAAAACCTTCCAAAAATTGGAAGGTTTTATATATTTAAAAAGCAATAAGATTTAGTAATCTTCTTCAGCTCCTTTTAATTTTTCTGCATTTTCAGCCATTTTCAATGCATCAATCATTTCTTGGATATCTCCATTCATAAAGTTATCTAAGTTATAAATTGATTTATTGATACGGTGATCTGTAATACGCCCTTGCGGATAGTTGTACGTACGAATTTTAGCCGAACGGTCACCAGTTGATACTAATGATTTACGTTGTGCTGAACGCTCAGAGTGTTTCTTTTCAAACTCAATTTCGTATAATTTTGTACGTAATAATTGTAATGCTTTTTCACGGTTTTTAAGCTGTGAACGAGCTTCCTGACATACAATAACGATTCCAGATGGTTTGTGCGTTAACTGTACTTTAGTTTCTACTTTATTTACGTTTTGTCCTCCTGCTCCAGATGAACGAGATGTTTGATACTCTAAATCTGCTGGATTAATAGTAACATCAACCTCTTCTGCTTCTGGTAAAACCGCAACAGTAATTGCCGATGTATGTACACGACCTTGAGATTCTGTTTCAGGAACACGTTGTACACGGTGAACTCCAGATTCGTATTTTAAAGTTCCGTAAACAGCATCACCGGAAACTTCCATAATAAGTTCTTTGAAACCTTTACCAGATGCTTCAGAAGTATTTAAAACTTCGTGCTTCCATCCTTTGTCTTTAAAGTACATAGAATACATACGGTAAACATCTTCTACGAAGATAGCTGCCTCATCACCACCTGTACCAGAACGTAACTCCACGATAACGTTTTTGTCATCTTCTGGATCTTTAGGGATTAACATCATTTTAATTTCTTCCTCTAAAGCTGGAATTGCATTGATCGCTTCGTCTTTTTCAATTTTAGCTAATTCAACCATTTCAGCATCAGAACCATCTGCGATGATTTCGTCTGCTTCTTCGATTGCATTAATAAAACCTTCGTACGTTTTTTGAATTTCAACGAAGTCTCTTAAATCTGAATATTCCTTGTTTAATTTTGCGTAACGAGCCTGATCAGTAACGATGTCAGGTTGGATGATTAAATCCGCAACCTCATCGAAACGTTGTTTAATTGCTCTTAATTTATCTAATAGACCTAAATCTGCCATAATCAATTATTGGTTTGCAAAGATACAATATATCAAGTGATTCAGAAAATTTGAATAAAAAAAACCGATGATAAATCATCGGTTTTATATTTAGAAATGTATTTTATTATTTCTTAATTAATTTTTGAGTAAACTGATTAGCTCCATCTGTTACAGTTAAAATGTAAACACCTTTTGCTAAATCAGAAACGTTATAAGTTTCTCCTGCTGCGAAAGTTTTTACTTTTTTACCTGTTAAATCAGTTACAGTAACTTGAGTTTTAGCTGAGTTGTAAGCTGCACTTAAGTTTAATTTGAACTCGTCTTTTACTGGGTTTGGATAAACAGATACTTTAGACGCATTCATATTTGCTAACCCTAAAGTTTCTGCTTTTACAGTTACATCATCTAAAGATAAGTAATCCATATCTGTCACATCGTGGTGTCTGAAAGTAACAAAGATATTTTGTCCTGCAAAAGATGAAATGTCTACTGTTCTTGTGTATTGAGTTCCTGCATTTGCTGGATCATTATAAGTTTCTGAGAAAACAGGCTCTTCGAAAATTGCTTCGTAAACATCTTCTACAGTATGTACATATACTGAGTAATTTTCCATATCCCAAGAAGCAGCAGCAGCAGTAACTTTCCACTCTAATGTAATTGTTCCACTAGCATTAGTTAAATCAATTAACGGAGATGTAGCTGTATTATTAGGTGTTAATGGAGCAACTTGCCATGATCTTGAAATTAATGAAACTGGTGTGCTTGGCTCTCCTAAACTATTTGGTACATAGTACATATCACCAAAATTAAAACCATCACCATCCATGTCTTCAAAAGCCCAACCTGCTGGTGGATTATCTTCTGATGCATTGTTAAAATCTTCTGAGTAAACAACTGTTTGAGCATTTGCTGAAAAAGCAGCAACTGCTAATAAAGAGAATAAAATTTTCTTCATAAATATATTAGTTTAAAGTAAATAATTCTTATTAAAGTTAAGACAAATATAAATAAAGAGAAATAATATACACTATATAATGAGATTTTAATTTAAAAAATAATGTGTTTACTTAATAAATAGCTAAAAAATATCTTGATTATTGATGATTTATTAAAATTTAGTTTAAATCGTTTATCAAAAATTTATTTACTGTAATTTGTATATTTTATGATGATGAAATGTTATTAACCTTTATTGATAAAACTGATATTTTAAGTAGCCTTTTACATTGTATTTCGCATATTTTACGAATTAAGGAAGTTAAATTGATTTAATTTTTTAAAAGTGTTTTAAGGGGAAATAATTGTTGAATTGAAACTAATTTATATTTAATACCATCAAAATTAAAAGAACAAAAAAAAACCTAAGCATACGCTTAGGTTCTTTAATTATATATTAATTAACTATTATCTTGTGAATAACATTTCACGGTATTTAGTTAATGGCCATAAATTGTTATCGATTAATTCTTCTAACTCATCCGAGTGGTAACGAATTTCATCGAATAATGGTTTAACTTTAGATCCGTAATATTCAGCTTGTGCTTGATGATTAGCGATTTCTTTTGCTGCTTTTATTTCTGCAGCTAATTGATCGTTGAATGATTTGATTGAATTAATATGTGTAGAAATTACACGAATTAAATCCATTTGATCTTTCGCTAATTCTTTGAACTCATCTCCAAAAATATCTTTTAATCCTTTCACGTTTTTCACTAAAACATTTTGGTAATTAACCGCTGCTGGAATTACTTGAGAAGAAACTAAATCAACTAATACATTTGCCTCAATCGAAATTTTAGTCGAATATTTTTCTAGTTTAATTTCGTTACGAGCCTCAACTTCACGAGCAGATAAAACACCTGTTTTTTCGTAAACATCAACATATTTTGGATCTAATTCTAATTTTAAAGCTTCTGGTGTTGTTTTGTAATTGTTTAATCCACGTTTCTCCGCTTCTTCAACCCAATTGTCAGAGTAACCATCTCCTTCAAATAAGATATTACGAGAAGATTTGATGTACTCACGTAATACGTTGAAAATTGCTTCGTCTTTTGATAAACCACCATCGATTAACGCATCAACTTCCACTTTAAATTCTTTTAATTGTTGAGCAACAATTGTATTAATAACAGTCATTGGCTCCGCACAGTTTGCAGAAGATCCAACCGCACGAATCTCAAATTTATTTCCTGTAAAGGCGAATGGAGAAGTTCTGTTACGGTCTGTGTTATCTAATAAAATTTCTGGAATTTTACCAACAACATTTAATTTTAATTCTGTTTTTTCTTCAGGAGATAATTTACCTTCCGTTACTTTTTCTAATTCATCTAAAACATTTGTTAACTGAGATCCAATGAAAATAGAAATAATTGCTGGTGGTGCCTCATTTGCTCCTAAACGGTGATCGTTACCTGCTTCTGCAATTGCAGAACGTAACATATCTCCATATTCAGAAACTGCTTTAATGGTATTCACGAAGAACGTTAAGAACTGTAAGTTTTTCTTCGGGTTTTTACCTGGCGATAATAAGTTTTCACCTGTATCTGTAGATAAAGACCAGTTGTTGTGTTTACCAGATCCGTTTACTCCTGCGAATGGTTTTTCGTGTAATAATACTTTAAAGTCGTGTTTCTTCGCAATACGACCCATTAAATCCATTAATAATGAATTGTGATCAACTGCTTGATTTGCTTCTTCGAACATTGGAGCACATTCAAATTGGTTTGGAGCAACCTCGTTGTGACGTGTCGTTACAGGAATACCTAATTTCATCGATTCCACTTCCATTTCTTGCATGAAAGCCATCACACGCATTGGAATTGCACCAAAATAGTGGTCGTCTAACTGTTGACCTTTAGCTGGAGAATGTCCTACTAAAGTACGACCTGTCATTTGTAAGTCTGGGCGCGAGTTATATAAATTTAAGTCAACTAAGAAGTATTCTTGTTCCCAACCTAAAGTTGACTGTACTTTTGTTACGTTTTTGTCAAAATATTTTGCTACTTCTGTAGCTGCTTCATCAACTGCTTGTAAAGCTCTTAATAATGGTACTTTATAATCTAAAGTTTCTCCTGTATAAGAAATAAAAACTGAAGGAATAAATAAAGTTGTACCGATAATAAATGCTGTAGAAGTTGGATCCCAAGCTGTATATCCACGAGCTTCGAAAGTATTACGGATACCACCATTTGGGAAAGAAGATGCATCTGGTTCTTGTTGTACTAAAGCTGTACCTTCAAAAGTATCTATTGCACGACCATCTTCAGTTGGACGAAAGAACGAATCATGCTTTTCAGCAGTTGTACCAGTTAATGGTTGGAACCAGTGTGTATAATGAGTTACTCCTTTAGAGATTGCCCAATCTTTCATAGCAGACGCAACTTGATCAGCAAATTCGCGAGGAATTTTAGTTCCTTTATCTTTTGCAGCCATAATTGCTTTAAAAGCTGGTTTTGGTAAATATTCTCTCATAGTATCGTGAGAAAATACATTTTGTCCGAATAATGTAGATAATCTATCGTTGATTACTATCTTTTCAGCTTGTTTGCTTACTGATTTTTCAAGGGCTTTGAATCTTAAAGATGACATTGTTTTGTGTAATTATTTTGTTTGACTGAGCAAAAATATAATAATTTTTAATACACCCCTGTTTTTTTTAGGGGTATAGCTAAAAAAATATCATTTAATATTTGAAATACAAGGAATTTATGTAGTTGTCAAAATTGCGAGAATAAAAAAAGCAGTTTTAGAAAACTAAAACTGCTTTAAATTGCGCTCATATAAAAGTTGTTGGTCTTATCTAAATCTATCTACAGATTTCACAAGATTATCATCCTTTTTTATCAAACGATTAGCTATTGACAGTAAAACAATCGTGATTAAAGGAACGATAGCCCAAATACCTTTCTCAGAATTTTCTTCTCCAGGTAAGTTTAGTAGACTAAATATGAAAGAACCAATTAATAAAATATTCAAAATTACATTTACCCAACCTAATGTCATTTGAAGTTTTCTATTCTTAAACATTAAAATTGAGAAAAAAGATACTGCCGCAGAAAAGAAAAATGCTAAACTAAAAATTGTATCACCTTTTGAAGGATCTGATAAAAAATCTAACGATATATCTATTAATTTATCAAAATTAATAGCAAATAGCATTGAAATTAATCCGGCTAGAAATAAGTAAATACTTTGTTTTCTCTGAATCATATCTTAAAATTCGTATACAAATGTATATATTTTTTTTACTTATTCCAAGAATTTCGTACTATTGCATTACAAATACTTTATAACCACATCATTTACAATCCAATTACATCTGTTCTAAGTTGTTAAGATTTGTAAATTTTTCAAAATATACATTCATCCCTTACTTATATAGGAATATGTCAGATAACGATATTAAATTAAAAAAATTACCAGAGCTTCAAGAATTAGCAAAAAAATTCAACATTCCTGATTATAAAAAATTAAAAAAAGGAGATTTACAAAATGCTATTTTAGAATTTCTGGATAAAAATTCTGCTACAGTAGATGCTAAACCTATCGCAAAAGAAAAAAAGGAAAAAGCGCAAAAAGTAGAATCAGAAGAAAGTGAATCGATTATAGAAGACAATGCGAAAAATCCAGTTCCTGAAAAGAAAATTAAGAGAAAACGTGTTAATTCTGACGAAGTTGAAAAAACAAAAACTTCAGTAGAAATCGAAACTTCTGAAAAAATTTCTAACGAATCAAAACCTGATTCAAATGAAACAAAAACTACTGAAAATAACGTTGAAGATGCTGAATTAAATGACCAAGAGAAAAAAGGTCGTCCACAAAATCAAAAAAATAACAATCAACAACGTAATCAAAATAATCAGAGAAAGGTTAACAACCAAAATCAACAACGTAATAATTCTTCTGATCAACCCAATAATCAACACCAAAACCAAAATCAAAAAAATAAATATCGTGCTGCAAACTATGAGTTTGATGGTATTATTAAAACAGAAGGTGTTTTAGAGATTTTACCTGAAAATAACTACGGTTTCTTACGTTCTTCTGATTTTAATTATTTATCATCTCCTGATGATGTTTATGTATCACAATCACAGATTAGATTATTTGGTTTAAAAACAGGTGATACAATTACAGGAGAAGTAAGACCTCCGAAAGAAGGAGAAAAATATTTCCCACTGATTAAAATTATAGAAATTAATGGTCGTACACCAGATTTTGTACGTGATCGTATTTCTTTCGAACATTTAACTCCATTATTCCCTAACGAAAAATTTAATTTAAGTAATTCTACTGCTTTATCAAATCGTGTTATTGATTTATTTACACCAATTGGTAAAGGTCAACGTGGGATGATTGTTGCTCCACCTAAAACGGGTAAAACAACTTTATTAAAAGATATTGCGAACGGAATTGCACAAAATCATCCAGAAGTTTATTTAATTGTTCTATTAATTGATGAGCGTCCGGAAGAGGTTACGGACATGAAACGTTCGGTTAATGGTGAAGTTATTGCTTCAACTTTTGATGAAGAAGCATCTCGCCATGTAAAAATTGCGAATATCGTTTTAGAGAAAGCAAAACGAATGGTTGAATGTGGACATGATGTTGTAATTTTATTAGATTCTATAACACGTTTAGCTCGTGCATACAATACTGTTTCTCCAGCTTCAGGAAAAGTTTTATCGGGTGGAGTTGATGCGAATGCTTTACATAAACCAAAACGTTTCTTTGGAGCGGCTCGTAATATCGAAAATGGAGGATCATTAACAATTATTGCAACGGCATTAATTGATACAGGATCTAAAATGGACGAAGTAATCTTCGAAGAATTTAAAGGAACGGGTAACATGGAATTACAATTAGATCGTAAAATTTCGAATAAACGTATTTTCCCTGCGATTGATTTAGTAAGTTCTTCTACTCGTAAAGATGATTTATTATTAGACGATGCTACTCAACAACGCATGTGGGTTTTACGTAATATGTTAGCTGACATGAATCCTGTCGAGGCAATGGATTTCTTACATCAACGTATTAAAATGACTCGTAACAACGATGAGTTTTTAATTTCGATGAATAAATAAAAATTTTATAACTATATACCATAAAAAAAAACCGACACGTAAGTGTCGGTTTTTTTTATTCTTGATATAAAATTTTTTCTAATTTTTCGTAATCGCCATCACCTCCAAACCAATCTGTTTCTCCAGATGCTCCACTAATAGCATGTTGACCACATTGAAAACAAATTTTTGCTATTCCTATAATTTCATTTTCCTTTTTAAAAATTAAAATATCTCTATATGAAGGCAAACACATTGCTTGAAATGATTCCTTATATTCTTTATAACTAAAAATTTTATCAATATCCTTATAATATTTTTCTGGAATTTCTAACTTACTAAATCCAATTTCCTTTAATTTATTTTGAAGTTGATTATTATTTAAATCTAAAGGTATAGAAGTATTAATAACATTAAATTGAAACACTGCAATATTAGTTGTATCCAATGGATTAATTACTTTCGAATCTTTATTCAAATCAATGTAATTCTTATCTAATCTATAATATTCGATTTTATTAAATTCAAAATAGCTATTTGGATTATTATAACTACAATTGATAAAAATGATTAAGAAAAGTAAAAAAGGATATTTATACATACTATTAAGATTGACAATATATAAACGATTAAGAAGTCAAATTCGTATAAAACAAAAAAAAGCTCAAGAAAATAAATTCTTGAGCTTTTAGCCTTGTACCTCAGGCGGGACTTGAACCCGCACGTCCTAATGGACACAGGATTTTAAGTCCTGCGTGTCTACCAATTCCACCACCAAGGCATCCAACTTATAAAAAGTTAGAGCGGGAAACGGGACTCGAACCCGCAACATTCAGCTTGGAAGGCTGACGCTCTACCAATTGAGCTATTCCCGCAGTGTTGAAAAATAAATTAATTTAAAAAGTACCTCAGGCGGGACTTGAACCCGCACGCTCTAATGAGCACAGGATTTTAAGTCCTGCGTGTCTACCAATTCCACCACCAAGGCAAAATTAATTTATATTTTCTGTTATTTCAAAGAGCGGGAAACGGGGCTCGAACCCGCGACCTCAACCTTGGCAAGGTTGCGCTCTACCAACTGAGCTATTCTCGCAAATGGAGTGCAAATATATAAAATCAATTTTTATAATTCCAAATTAAAATTAAAAAAGATTAAAAATATTTGCACTCTAATAAATTTAGTTGATAGGCATTAACATATCAACGACATCTTTCAATTTGTTTTTCATCTTTGTACGATGAACAATCATGTCTACAAAACCTTTTTCTAATAAGAATTCAGAAGTTTGGAAACCTTCTGGTAAGTCGCGACCGATTGTTTCCTTAATTACACGAGGTCCAGCGAACCCAATTAACGCACCTGGCTCAGCCATAATTACATCTCCAATTGATCCAAATGAAGCTGTAATACCACCAAATGATGGGTTTGTTAATATCGTAATGTAAGGGATTTGATGCTCAGATAATTGAACTAATTTAGCTTCAACTTTCGCTAATTGCATTAAAGAAATTGCAGCTTCCATCATTCGAGCTCCACCTGATTGTGTAATAATAACGAATGGTAATTTATGTTTGATACTGTAATCAATAGCACGAGCGATTTTTTCACCCATTACTGATCCTAAAGAACCACCGATAAATTTAAAATCCATACAAGAGATAACAATATCTCTACCGTTCACTTTTCCTACCGCATTACGGATAGAATCAGTTAAACCAGTTTTCTTTTTGATTGATTTTAATCTATCTACATATGGTTGAGTATCTGTCCAATTTAATGGGTCTTTACTTTGTACGTTCGCATCTAATTCTGTGTATTTTCCGTCGTCAAATAAGATTTCGAAATATTCTTCAGAACCGATTTGCACGTGGTGATCGTCTTCTGGACTTACATAACAATTTGCTTTTAACTCATCTGTTTCAATAATTTTTCCAGATGGAGTTTTATACCATAATCCTTTTTGAACATCTTTTTTAGACTCTGTTGGAGTCGTGATATTCTTTTTACGTCTTATAAACCAAGGCATACTTTCTTTATTTTTATGTGGAATAGAATCAGTCATTGCTGCACCAATGAATTATCCTAAAGTGTTTACATTATTTAGATCGTGGAAGGCTTGAATCATTCTTTCTTTGAATGAAACTTCACCAGCTCGTAACCAAACTCGTGGGTCGTAATATTTTTTATTAGGAACTTCAGCACCTTCTGGGTTACCAATCTGACCTTGTAAATATGCTACATTGGCGTCGAAGTATTTACGTACTCCTTCCATATATGCATATTGTAAGTCAGTATCAATGTTCATTTTTATAACACCATAACTGATCGCTTCTCTAATTTCTTCTAAAGTTGATCCAGAACCTCCGTGGAACACGAAATTAACGTCTTTTTCAACTCCGAATTTTTCTTGAATATATTTTTGTGAATTGTCTAATATTTTTGGAGTTAAGACTACATTTCCTGGTTTGTAAACTCCGTGTACATTACCAAAAGCAGCAGCAATCCAGAAATTATCAGAAACTGACTTTAAATTTTCGTAAACATAAGCAACTTCTTCAGGTTGTGTGTATAATAATGAGTTGTCTACGTTAGAGTTATCAACACCATCTTCTTCACCACCAGTGATACCTAATTCCATTTCTAAAGTCATTCCGATTTTAGACATTCTCTCTAAGTATCTTTTACAAGTTTCAACATTTTCCTCTAAAGGCTCTTCAGATAAATCTAACATGTGAGAAGAGTATAATGTTTTTCCTGTTTTGTTATAGAAATCTTCGTTAGCATCCATAATACCATCAATCCATGGTAATAATTTCTTAGCACAGTGATCTGTATGTAAAATTACAGTTGCGCCGTAAGCTTCAGCTAACTCGTGGATGTGTTTAGCTCCTGCAATTGCTCCTTTAATAGCTGCAATTTGTCCTTCAGCTTTCAAACCTTTACCTGCATTGTAAATAGCTCCTCCGTTTGAATATTGAATGATTACAGGTGCATTAGCTTCTACTGCGGCTTCCATTGCTGCATTTACTGTAGAAGATCCAGTAACATTACAAGCTGGTAATGCATATTGGTTGGCTTTTGCATCATTAATAATCTCTTGGACTAAAGCTCCGGTTGCTACTCCGGCAGGAAATTTTCTACTCATTGTGTTTTATTTTAGTTAAACAAAGATATGTTTTTTTTAGAATGGATAATTAATTCCGAAGTGTAATCTTGGTTTTAGGATATTTATATTGTCAAATTGCCATCTATCACCTTCTTGATAAGCAGGGTTGTATAGTTTATAACCAAGGTCAAAACGTACAATTGCAAAGTTACCGATGTGCATTCTAAGTCCGAAACCAGTTCCGATACCAAATTGTTTATAAAATTCGCTGAATTTGAATTTATATTCAGCACGATCATCTGTTACAGACCAAATGTTACCAGCGTCTAAGAAATAAGCAACTTCGAACATATCAGTCATACGGTAACGGTATTCTGCATTGAAAAGTAATTTCATACTTTCAAAAGCTAAACTTTCACGATTTACATCTGACATAGCTGGACGATCGGCTGGACCTAAAGTTAACGGCCACCAACCACGAACATCATTTGATCCACCGGCAGAATAACTACGAACAAATGGCGTAAAATCTGTATTGCCGTATGGTTTTATAATTCCAAATGCTCCACGAGTTGCAACTTCTGAATTTAAGCCAACTTTCCATTTTTTTCGAACTTCTAAATCAAATTTTATGAATTGTGAATATGGAATTCCGAACACCATTCCGGTTTCATTTCCTAATTCATCATAACCTTTATTAAATCCGAAAGTTTTGTCTAATACATTCAATAAATTACCAGCTAATTCGATTCTCGCAGATCCATACCAAGGATTTGGAACCGTACGAAAAGCATTTTCTTGATTGTAGGTAAACTGATATATAAATGAATTGATTAAAATATTTTGTGAAATACTTGCTTTTCGGTATAACATATCTTCGAAAGCGACATAATTTCTGGCTTCATCACCTGTTAATGAATTTCGATACCCAATATCATCTTGGATAATGTCGGTCATCTCATCATCTGTAATTAAACCATTATTGTAATCATCAAGATAGGTATCATTGTATTGGAAATAATCATTAAGAACAATATTTTTACGATCGTTATCAGCTTGGAAAATAGTGTAATAGCGATCTTTCTTTGAGTTATTAACAAATTCGGTATTAAAAAACGAGATTTTGTGTTGAAATTCGCCACTTGTTAAATCCATATCTAAACCGAAACCATACGATACACGATCCAATCCTACATTGCGTTGGGTACTAGCATTCATGCGGATGTAAGATTCAGACACGAATCTTCTAGGAACCCAACTTTCGATGAATTTTGGTGCTAATAAATAAGGTAATTTAAGACGAGTTTCTAAGGCAATTTCGTATGCATTTAAAAACTTATCGCTATCTGTAAAATCTTTATCAACAGATCCAAGATTTCCTTTTAAAGTAGTTTCTAAATTTTCACCACCTCCAAATAAATTACGAGTTGTTAGCGTAACCCCGGGAGATATAGCAAAATTCATGTATTGAGAAGCGTAACTTTCTAAAAATAGATTAAGATCGTACTTCTTTTTTGGAGTAAAATATACATTAACATCCAACAAAGAATCACGACGAATTACATCAAATTTATGTAAGTTTAAATTCTCTCTTTTGAAAATATTTCTTTTCGTTTGAATTTCTTGTCGTTGTCTAAAAATTTGACCAGGTCTTATGACAAAAGCGTCTGTATAATAACGAGGTTTGTATTTTTTATTTCCAATATAATTAATGGTATACCCATCATATTCTTCAGAGTTTATAGAATCGTAATTAATATTATTATTTGATCTTGCATCTGTGTAAACGTTAATATTTCCCCAGTTGTATCTTAAAAATTGTCTTGTACTATCTTTTACCAAAGTGTCTTGTACAAATTTGTCGATAAATAGAGTTACATCAAGTCGTTTATCACTTTTAAGCGTATCCGCTTCGAAGTATAAATCTTCACCAGAATCATTAAAATCATAATAACCACGATTTTTTAATAAATCGACAATACGGTCACGTTCATTTTCAAAATCATCAAAATTATATTGTTTACCAGCAACAATTTTAGATTCTGACATGTAGTTCGTGCGCACGATTTTACGCTTCCCGAAAAGGTTTATTCCGTTGTATTGATCACGATCTTCGGTTAAAAATTCTTTAATCTCTCTGTCAGAAATTTTATTTTTAAAACTTTCGATATAAGATGGTTCACCTAATTCTATATGATAATTAGTTTCAGCTTTTTTAGCCTTCTCATTTTTATCATAATCCACAACTACTTTCGAGTCGAAATAACCTTTATCATGAAAAAGGCGATTCAAATTTTCAGCAGAAAATTCAGATAATTCTTCATCTAATAATACTGGTGCATCACCTTTGTGATAGAAAAAACGTTCTTTCCACAAATTCTGACCAACATATTGTGGTAGATTATTTTTTGTAAGTAAACTATCTAATAATTTTTGGTTACGATTGTTTTCATCGACGCGATAATATTCCTCGAAAGTTTGGTCCAATTCTTTTGGAGACCAATTATAAACCCATTGCCATAGAGGAATAAAGCCTAAAAACTTTGCGGCAGGTTTTTGCTTTACATATTCACTAAGATCAGCATCTATATTTTTTTTCTTCTTTTTGATGTCCGGATCGTTGTCATCGTAATCAAAATTATTTTTCACAAATAAATACTCACCTTCAGGAACTTTCTCTGTCGTACTACAACCAGATAAAATTAAAGTTAAGCCATAGATAAGTGCTATATTTGCAGTGATTTTTTTACGCATAAAATATGTTATCGAATAACGTTATAAAAATAATAACTTCTTTAGGATCTAAAAAATATAGACAAAAATATAATTTGTTTGTCGTAGAAGGTGTTAAAAATATAGGAGAAGTTATAAAAAGTTCTATAAAAGTTAAAGAATTATTTATTACTGAGGATTTGTGGCCTGAAGAAAAATCGATTAAGAAAACTATAATCGATGAAAAAGATTTAAAGAAAATTAGTTATTTAACGACTCCAAATGTTGGATTAGCTTTATGTGAGCTTCCTCAAAATACAGATTTAAAAAATTTCGAAGGATTAGCTATTGCATTAGATGATATACGCGATCCAGGGAATTTGGGAACAATAGTACGATTAGCTGACTGGTTTGGGATCGAGCATGTTTTGTGTACGAAAGAGTCGGTGGATTTGTATAATCCTAAAGTAATTATGTCTACAATGGGTTCATTTTCTCGTGTAAATGTTCATTACATTGATCTAAAAGAATATTTACAAAATTACAAAGGAAATATTTTCGGAACCTTTATGGAAGGTGATTCTATTTACGGAAATGAACTTCCACAAGAAGGAATTTTAGTAATGGGTAACGAGGCGAATGGTATTTCTAAAGAAATTGAAAATTTAACAACTCATAAAATAAGTATTCCATTTTTTGGTAAAAATGGTAGCACTGAAAGTCTTAATGTAGCAGTTGCAACAAGTGTTATTTTGGGTGAATTTAAATCGCAATTTTCTAAGAAAAATTAAAACTTTATTAAAATAAATCGATTTGTAGTTGACACAAAAAAATATTATTTAATTTAGCTTTTTAGGTTAGAAAATGGTTAAATATTTTAAATGAGAATTTTAAGTGTTATGGCTGTTTCTTTTGCATTAATTTTTACGAGTTGTGGAAAAGAATCAGCCAAAGAAAGTACTAAAACAATCGATCCTAATGCACCACCGAGATATGATTCTATTGATTGGAACAACGAAACAAAACATCCTGTTTTAACTGCTCAACAACTGGAACATTATAAAAGTAGTGCAACTAAATTTTATAAAGAATTTTGGGAAGGATCTAAAGTTAGTGGAGGTTTATTGATTGCTAAAAATGGAAAAATTGTTTTCGAACAATATTCTGGTTTAGCTAATTTAGATAAAAATATTGCGGTTACTGCGGAAACTCCAATTCATATTGCTTCGATATCTAAAGTATTGACAAGTATGGCAATTTTGAAACTTGTTGAAACCAATAAGATAAAATTAGATCAAAAAGTTAATACAATTTTACCCACATTTCCTTACGAGGAAACTACAATTCGTCATCTTTTAAATCACCGTAGTGGTTTGCCAAATTATGCAAATGTGCTTTGGGATTTGAAATTAGAAGATAGAAACAATCCAATTACCAATCAACAAGTTTTAGATGTTTTTGCAAAACATAATGTAGGGCTTGTAAGAAATGTAAATACAGGATTTTTCTATTCAAATACTAATTATGTTTTGTTGGCTTTAATTGTTGAAAAGATTCAAAAAATGCCATTTCCACAGGCGATGAAATATATGATTTTTGATCCTGTAGGAATGACTGATACTTTTGTTTTCGAATATGATAAACATAAAGATGTTGTTTCAGAATCTTACGGTTATAGAGGAACAAAATGGGATTGGGATCATTTAGATAAAACGTATGGAGATAAAAATATTTATTCAACTCCACGAGATTTATTAAAATTAGATCAAGCAATGTATTCTGATAAATTCTTACCAAAAGCTATAAAAGATGAAGCTTTTAAAGGATATAGTTACGAATCTAAAGGTTATAAAAACTATGGTTTAGGAATGCGAATGTTAGAATACGAAAATGGTGAAAGATTGTTGTACCACAACGGTTGGTGGCATGGAAATAACACTGTATTTGTACATGATGTAAGAAATAGTTTTACAATTATAGCATTAGGAAATAAACAAAATAAATCTATTTATAGCGCTTTTAGATTGGCTGGATTACATGAAACTTATCCAATAAAATTACCAAGTAAAGATTCTATAGATAATGTAGATTAAAATAAAAAAGCCATCTATTAGATGGCTTTTTTATTTTATTTAATTTTTATTAATAACATTAATATAACCGGTATATTTTCTACCATCTGGTAAATTGATCATGTACCAATAACTTGAAGATGGTAATGGTCTATCGTTTTGTTTACCATTCCAACTAAGTTCTGTATTACTTTCTTGTTTGTATAAAAGTTTACCGTAACGATCAAAAATTTCAAGTTTTGCATTTTGTCCGTTAAATGCATCCATATCTTTTATTTTCCAACTATCATTAATTCCGTCACCGTTTGGAGTAATGGTGTTAACAATGATTGGAATAACGCCTTTGTATGGTCCAACGATACAATTTTCTGTTTCAAATTTTATATAGAAATAATGAGCTCCAGGTAATAAATTTTCAAAAATATTGCTTGTTTGCCAAGTTATACCGTCCATTGAATATAGAATTGTTCGGTTTCCTGTGGCAATAACTGCTGCTGAATTTTGTTGAAAAATTACTTCTGTAATTGTCGGAAGATCATAATGAGAAATTTCAAATTCTTCAGTAAAAGAGCATCCATTGCTGGCTGTTAAAGTTAAACGATAAATTCCTGGTTCAATCAAAGTAATTGTTCTTTCATTAGAGATAATTGATCCGTTTGCATCTTCCCAACGATAAGAATCAATTTCCCAATTATCATCGTTTGGAGTAATAGTAATTTCAGTTCCAGGACAAATATGATAATCTTCAATCTCAACAAATGGAACCTTTTTTAAGGTGATTTCTATTTTACCTAAATTAGGACAAATACTTCCGTTTTGAAATATTTTAAAATAAATATTCTCACCTAAAGTTTCATTAAAATTATAATTTGATGGCGTTTCTATTGGATTACTATCATTATTTAAATCGTTTAAATTTCGATAATATATAAAAGTTGCATCAGGGAAATTATTTTCGAATTGTGTTAAATCTACTAATTCAAAACCGTCGTTTAATTCATCACAAATTGGTTCGATCGTGTAATTATAATGAGTTGGAGTAGAATAATTAATTTGCACTGTTACAAAATCTACACAACCACCATCTATCGTAGCTTCAATAATAAATGAAGTATGAATAGCTGGATTTAATATAAAATTAATTTCCTGTTCAGGAGTTAAAAATCTACCGTTATCAAAATCAGATTGCGTTAAATAAATGCGGTAATTAGCTAATCTATTAGCGATAGGATCAGTTAATAAATCATTTAACGTTTCTGAATCTTGCGTTAAACTGTTAATCCATTCTCTGAAATTGAATTGGTAAATAGAATCTAAATTTTGATCACAAACATCAACGTTTAAATTGTTTTTAAGTTTGATAATTCCGATAATATTCAAATGAATTGGAGCAATACTATAACAACCAGAAACGCTTTCAAAACGCGCATAAATCGTACGATTTGGGATTGTTGCTTGAGATTGAAAAGCTTGAGGATTTCGGATGAAATTATCATTTCCTAAAGTTGCATCAGCGATGTTTTCGTAATATTTTATGCCTGTTATGAATGTTGAAATTTCTGGATTATTCGTTTCTAAATATAATTGTGGAATGGCAAGATCTAAATTATACGTCACAAATGTTTGATTCGCTTCGTTGCAAATTAGTAAATGCGCTTCGTCTTCCAAATCAATTGGTGGATTAAGATCTGTATTAAAAATTAATTCAATTTCTAATTTTTGATAACATACACTTTCTAGGTTATTATCAGTTAATTGAATATATACTATTGTATTTTGATTGAAAACAAAATTAGTATAGTTTGTAATCTGATTTGTAAATGCATTAGTTGTTGCATTGTAATTTCTGAAATATTTAATTGTGTAATTGTCAGGATTCTGAACAAACTCAGAAATATAAGCTGATAAATTTATAATTTCTTGTTGATCGTTGTTGTTATCACAAACAAGATTTACTACATGAGTAGGTTTTAGAATTCCTTCATTTGCAATTAATTTAATATCCAATGGACTTATTTGCTCACAATATTCATCAGTTTGCAAAAATCTAAGTTTTACCCAAACACGTTGATATTCTCTTGTAGCTTGTAATTCTGTAATTGGAATAGTAGCATCTTGATCTGCATAAAATTCAATGACAGGATTAGGATTTAAATTCAGAATATTGGTAGGTAATAATCTAGTGATATAATCATTTAATGTTAATAACTTTTCGTTGATTGTATAATCTACACACACATCAATTTTTTCAATAATTGGTGTAGTTGGCGTTATCGTATAAATCAAAGGTTTTACAATATATTCTTGTCTTGGTGGATTTTCAGGATCAATTTCACCTAAAAATGGAATCGCTAAACGTACATAAAAAGTTGCTCCATTTCCACTAAATAGTTGAATAGTATCAATTCCTTCATTTTCTGAATTGTTAGCTGTACCGTAATTGTTATGAAATGTTATTTCTAAAATCATCCCACGAATAATTTGTACTCGTGATATTAAATAACCTTCTCATATCTGTCATCAAATTCACTTCATATTCATCATCGGCACATAAATAAATGTCTGCCGTTTCCAAATCAAATTTTAAAGGAAATCTATTGGATCGTCAGGATCATTATCATTAATATTTAGGATAATACGTTTAAATTTTACGCGCGCATTTACAGGCAGAATATTGTAACAAAAACCTCTACAATCCTTGCTTTCATTTTCTATTCTTAAGTAAAGATCATATTCGTAATTATTTTCCTCAAGCCCTTCTTTTAATCTATTTTGTGGGTTTCGATTATTGATTGCATCTTCTAAAGTTAAAAAAGCTTTGATAGAAGTTATGTCACTTGCGTTAGATAAAACAATTCCAGATTCTTCTAACTCTTCTTCCCAAATATAAGGTTCTTCATAGATTGGATTGTTGTTAGTAATTATATCAAAAATTTCTTCGAAAGATTCAAAATTTAATTCTTGCATTAATAGGACAGGACCATCAATAAAGTTTACTCTAATTTCATTAGACATGATGTTTGGACAACCAGGTAAATTATACTCCACTCGTATACGAGTATTCGATGTTAAAATCGCGGTTGTAGAAGGATTGGTCTGATTGTCTAAATAGTAACGGATATTGGTTACGTTTGGAATATTTTCGAACAATAGACAATTTAATCCTGATAAAACATATTCTTGCGTACGATCATTTCCAGCATCACAAATTTCTACATGTGAAGGAAATTCTACCTGACTAAGAAGTTGTAACGTTGCAATTTTAAAACATGACGAATCATTCGCATTTTCAATTCTAACATAATACGTTTGATTGGCTTGTAAATTTTGATTAAAAGGTATAAAATTCGAATTGTTATTAATTGCATCAGCATTACTCAAATAAAATTTATATCTAAATAATGAATGATTGGTTTGAGTATTTATACTTGAATAAAATTGAGATTGTTGTAATGAAGTTGTCGTATTACATATTACTTCCGAATGATTTTTTGGAATTGGATATGCATTGTCAAAAGTTATAGGATGATTTTGTTTGACATTAAATACTTCATTATTCTGATTAGTATAATTTGCAGTCGCCGTATATATTGACGGAACAATGTTGCAAACATTAACAGTTGCGTTATTTGTAACTGAATTGTTTAGCGAATTTGTCCATCTGTAATTTGTAGGTGATAAATTATTACCGTTTGGTGTAAAAACATAGGATTCATTCGTTGCTTGCCAATTTCCTGTATTTCGGTTTGGAGCAGCAATTCCGTTTAAAACATTTCCATTAATACCAATCAAAGCATTTTTGAAACGCATTGATGAATCAGCTAGCGGTTTAGATTCTACATTAATCTCAATAATTCCTGTTCTTTCATTCAAAACAATCTGAAAAGTAGAAGTTAATTCTGTACCACTTAATCTTGCTTTGTAATAATTGATGATTAATTTTCTGCAGGGATATCCACCCATTACATGATAATAAATTTCAGAATCATTAGCGCTATTAAATTCTAAATCTTGAAAAATTCCATAAATAGCATCTTGTGGTAAGAAAGCAGAAGGCAACGAATTATTATTCGAATCTGGCGTGCTAAAATCACCTTCGTTAATATTATCATTAAACGAGATTATTCCATTGGAACTAATAGTTAAAGAACTTTTTACATTCCCATAAAAATGAAAAAGAAAAGGTTCATTTCCGCCTATTTCAGATAAATGTAATTTTTTAATAAATCTATCATCATCATTTGCGTTTAAAGCAATTCCTGTTGTGTAATTTCCTGTCGGATTATACGCAATTTGTGTTGGACTGGCGTAACTATAAGAATCCCGAATTGTTGGAAAATTCGCTGTAATATTAATACACGAATTAGAAAAATTATAGCCACATGAAATGTGCGTAGACCCAATGTTTCCATTATGGTCTTGTGTAAATTTGCAAACTTGTGCAAAAATATTAGGGTAGGTCAGTAGTAGAGAAAAAATATAAAAAAAATTTCTCATAGTTTAAGTTGGTTGAATTTAAAGTTAGTCAATAATTTAACATATGAAATAAAAAAAAGCGATTCAGTTAGAATCGCTTTGTATTAATTTTTTATATCCATTAAATCTCGGAGTGTATTACCGAAAATATTAAATCCTAAAACTAAAATCATAATGGCTAAACCTGGTAAAATAGCTAAATGCTGTTTGCCTAAAATGATATGGCTGTAATGTTCTTTTATTATGTTTCCCCACGATGGTGTAGGAGGTTGTGCTCCAATACCTAAAAAGCTTAATCCCGATTCTACTAAAATAGCTGAGGCAAAATTGGCCGCTGAAATCACAATAACTGGAGCAATAATATTGGGCATAATTTGTTTAAAAATGATATTAAAATCACTAAAACCTAAAGCTCTTGCAGCTTCTACAAATTCTTTTTCGCGGTAAGATAAAAATTGTCCTCTTACGACACGTGCAACTTCAACCCACATGGTTAATCCAACTGCAATAAATATTTGCCAAAATCCTTTTCCGATGGCTAAGGTAATTGCGATAACTAAAAGTAGAGTAGGAATTGACCAAATGACATTGATAAACCACATGATGATATTGTCTGTTTTTCCTTTGTAATAACCAGCAATAGCACCTAAAGTAACACCGACAACTAAAGAAATAAAAACAGCTATAAATCCAATTAAGAAAGAAATTCTTGTTCCGATTACTAATCTCGAAAAGAAATCTCGACCGTAACTATCAGTTCCTAAAATATAGGTTTTATTAAAAATGAAATCTTTTTCAATCGCTGCTAAAGAGATGTCATGCTTTGTCCATTCTTTTAAATTTACATGTAAAGGATCTCCATTTAATCCATTTCCTAAATACGGAACATACGTTAATTGATCGTTCACAATTTTATAGGAAGCAATGCTGATATGTTCAGAATCGATTTCTTTTCCAAAAAATAAATCACTCAAACTACGAGTGTCAGTGTAATTTGGTAAAGGAATTTCTAATGTTAATTGATGATGACCAATTGGAGCATAAGCAAGTGCTAAATCTTGTCTGTTTGCGTTTTTAGTTTTGTCAGTAGCAATGAAATATGCGGAAATTGTAACTAATCCAGCTAACAAAATTATACTAAAAGAAATGAGCCCAATAGGGCTCTTTCTTAATTTTCTAAGTACGATTTGAGTAAAAGAACCTGAATTTTGATCCATTCTTATTTTCTTAAATCTTTTAATACGTTAACAGATTCTTCTAAATAAATATCTTTTTTCAAACCTTTAATCCAGTTTTCGCGTTTAGCTTTAAATACTGTATCGTTTTTAGATGTTGCTAAATCTTTAGCATTCATAGAAACATTTAGTTTGTTGCTGTATTTATCTAAATCTTCAAATTTTTTAATTTCAGCTTCACGATTTTTTCGGTATGCTTTATATTCTTCTATATTTAAAGGAACCTTTTTAGTTTCTTCAAATTTCTTAACTAATTGCATACTTTCATCAATCATTTTTAAGTGTTGATTATTTTTTAAACGTTCAGCACTTTTTGCTTTTATCACATTTAAATCAAATGGATTGTTCCATTTTTGAACGCTTAAAGCTTCTATCTGATCCCATGCTAAAGCTTCAGGACGAGATCCTTCGTTTATATCGCTATATGTAAATTGATCGACCATTGGTATGTCCGATGCAACTCCTTTTAACTGAGTTGATCCTCCGTTTACACGATAAAATTTCTGTATTGTTAATTTAATAGCTCCGTATTCATCGCTTCTTGTTCTTTGATCTAATGGTAACATCGTTTGCACAGTTCCTTTTCCGAAAGATTGTGGCGAACCAACAACTACAGCTCTTCCGTAATCTTGCATTGCTGCTGCTAAAATTTCAGATGCCGATGCTGATAATTCGTTTACTAAAATTACTAATGGACCATCGTAAGCAATATTGTCGTCTTTATCTTCATGAATTTTTTTCATTCCATCACTACGTTTTACTTGAACGATAGGACCATTTTTAATGAATAATCCAGAAATTTGAACAACTTCTTCCAAAGAACCTCCACCATTATTACGAACGTCAAAAACTAAACCTTTGATGTTTTCTTTCTTTAATAAAGCAATCTCTTTTTCAATATCTACTGATGGATCTCTACCTTCTTTTTCTCCCATTGATGTGTAGAATTCTGGTAAATAAATCACACCGTATTTGTCACCATTTGCGTCAGAAATTACAGCAGAACGAGCAAATACTTCATCATGTTCAATAACATCACGAATGATAGAAATATCTTGAGTAGAACCATCTTTTTTCTTAACAGTTAAGATAACTTCAGATCCTTTTTTACCACGAATTAAACGAATTGCTTCGTCTAATAACATTCCTACGATATTTACAGGTTCACCTTTTTTACCTTGTGCAACCTTGATAATTTGATCACCAACTTCTAATTTTCCACCTTTCCAAGCTGGTCCACCGACAACTAATTCTGCAATTGTTGCATAACCTTTTTTGTCTTGTAATTTTGCACCAATTCCTTCTAATTGTCCCGACATAGATACATCAAAATCTTCTTTGTCTGTTGGTGAGAAGAATGAGGTATGTGGATCATATTGTTCTGTATGAGAATTTACGTATAAAGAAAAATAAGTACTTCTTTTACGTTTCTTTAAACGGCGGAAATAATCTGTAATTAAATCTTTAACGTCTTCTCTTGCAATTTTTTCAATTTCAGAAAAAGGAGTATTTTTTGTGATGTTTTTTGGTTTCTCATCTTCAGATGATGCAATTTCAATAGAATCTTTTGCATTTTTACCTTCCAAATCATCTTGCATAGAAGTAATTTCTAGCATTGTATTATATTTCAAATACTTTCTCCATAAATCCTTAGCTTCAGCCTTAGTTGTAGCGTAAGGTTGATTTTTAGGATCTAAAATTAAATCTTCTTTTGTATTAAAATCGAAAGGTTTTTCTAGAATTTCTAATGCATACTTTTCAGCTTCTTCAATACGTACATACATCGTATCTACAGTCTGATTATAGAAACTTAAATTTTCAGTTTTAAAATAATCATCTAAATTATGAATGTCTTTTTTGAAAGCATCATAATCGCTTTGTAATAAGAAGCGTTTAGAAGGGTCTAAATTCTCAATATATTTATTGAATACATTTTCAGAAAATTTATCGTCAATTTGAGCCGGTTTGTAATGTAAATAAGAAAGTGTATTTCTAGTATTTTTAATTACTAATTTTTCTTTCTCGTCATCATTATCTAGCATAGGTTTACAAAAGCAAAAAGCAAGTAAACTCATCGATAAAAACGATAATAAGATATACGTTTTTTTAACTAGCATATTAAGTTTTTATTGGAATTAATTAATATTATAAAATCTTCATTCAAATATAAATCAAAATAATAATTATTTTAAGATTTTTGCATTGTCTAAAGAATTACTAAAAGTAAGAATAATTATGGAAAGACCGTTAATTTTAATCACAAATGACGATGGGGTTACAGCGCCCGGAATTCGTAATTTGATTAATATGGCTAAAGAGTTTGGAGAAGTATATGTTGTTGCTCCAGATAGTCCGCAAAGTGGAATGGGACATGCTGTAACGTTGAATAAGGCAATTTTTTGTAACGAAATAGAATCGAATAGTGGGGTGAGAGAGTTTTCTTGTTCGGGAACTCCTGTAGATTGTGTAAAATTAGCAGTAGCTCATATTTTACCAAGAAAACCAGATTTATGCTTATCAGGAATTAATCATGGATCTAATTCATCGATTAATGTAATTTATTCAGGAACGATGTCTGCAGCTGTTGAAGCTGGTATAGAAGGAATTCCTGCGATAGGTTTTTCGTTGGATGATTTTGATTATGATGCAAATTTTTCAGCAGCTGAAAAATACATTAAAACAATTATTAAGGAAGTTTTAGAAAAAAGATTACCTAAAGGAATTGTATTGAATGTAAATATCCCAAAAGTATCAGAAAATGATATTAAAGGCGTAAAAGTTTGTCGTCAGGCAGATGCTAAATGGGAAGAGAAGTTTGATAAGAGAGAAGATCCACGTGGTAGACAATATTACTGGATGTGTGGTGAATTTGTAAATCATGATAAAGGAGATGATACAGATGAATATGCCTTAGAAAATGGTTTTATTTCTGTAGTTCCGGTTCGTTATGATTTAACAGCTCATCATTTTTTAAGTGAATTAAAAAATTGGAATTTTTAATCAAATAAAAAGGGAGAATCAAATTTTGATTCTCCCTTTTTTATACAACGATCGGATTATTTTCCTGTTGCCATTTTCTTTTCTAAAGCACGGTAGAAATCTTCTTTTTCAGTATTTTCCACTGTTCTGTGCGCAATAGCTAAATTTTTAACTACTGTAATATCTTTAGGATCTAATTCGTGAATTTTTTCTAAGTAAGGAATTACAGTTGAAAATAATTCTTTACGCTTAGCAATGTTTTCGTTATAGATTGCCTTTTCAGCTTTAGAGTTTCCTAAGTTGTTGTTGATTTTTTCAGTATAGCTTTTATCTTTTGTTAAATAAGTTGCTATTAAATTTCTGTAAGATTCAACATGTTTAGGATTTAACTCAATTGATTTTCTAAATAATTCCTGAGCTTTCGCTTCTGTAGACGAATCATCCATTAATAAAACACCTAAATTATAATAGTTTAAGTGGTCTGTTGGATTAATTTTGATGTTCTCTTCAATCTTAGATTTTAATTTATCTCCATTACCAGTAACTTGGTAGATACTTGTAGCAAGAGAGTTAATATCAATATCAGTAGGATATTTAGCTAATGCTTCATCTAAAATAGGATCGTATTGTTTTAAACTATATAAAGAATTTAAAGCTAAAACATATAAATCTCTATTTAAGTTTTTAGTTTGATTAGCAGAAACACCTGTGAAATTGTTTTTAGCTAATTCTTTAATGATAGCTAATCCTTTTTCATATTTAGCTCCATTGTAATATGAAATAGCTGCTTGGTATTTATATACCTCTTCTTTTGTTCCTAATGCTTCAACTAAGTTGTAAACATTTAAGAAATTTTGTGCAGCTTCATCATACTTTTTAGTATCTAAATTATTGTTCGCGTCAGTTAATTGCTTATTTGCTAAATCTGAAACTTGAGATTGTAATAAGAAACCATATTTAGGTGCTAAAGTAATTTCTTTAGGTTTAGCATAGTTTCCTCCAGCTACAGCTGCATCAACATCTGCTTGAGAGTAGTAAAACTCGTCTTTTTTCGTATCCTTATTACGTACTTGCCAAACTTTACCGTTTTCGTATTTTGCTAATTTAGATAAACTTTCGCTTGCTTTAGTTACATCACCTTTAGTTAAATTTTCTTTAGCTAAAGCGTTGTATTTTTCTGCTAATTGAGCTGGGTTAGTATTTAACTCTTCAGTATTTACTTGTCCAAATGCTGTAGATAATGATAATACTAAACCTAAACTAAATAAGATTTTTTTCATAATTAATCATTTGATTGATCATCTTCTGAAGTTGTTTCTTCAGCTGGTTGATCATTGTTTAATTCAACTTGATTTTCAACTAATTGTTCGTCGTTTTCTGTTGTCGATTCTTCTTCTACAACTTCTTCATCAACCTCTACTTTTGCGATTGCTGCAATAGCATCATTATTTTTAAGGTTGATTAATCGAACACCTTGTGTTGCACGTCCCATCACACGGATTTCGTTTAATCCTGTACGGATAGCTACACCAGATTTATTAATAATCATTAAATCGTTTTCATCAGTAACCGATTCAATTGCGATTAATTTTCCTGTTTTATCAGTAATATTTAAAGTAGTAACACCTTTTCCTCCACGTTTAGTTTCACGGTAATCTTCAACAGAAGAACGTTTACCATATCCATTTTCAGAAACAACTAAAACAGTTTCAGTTTCGATGTCATTAATATTAATCATACCGATAACTTCATTATCGTCATGATCTGATAAGTTGATCGCTTTAACACCTTGAGAGTTTCTTCCTAATGGACGAATTGAATTATCTAAGAATCGGATGGCTTTACCATATTTAGTTCCGATCATGATGATTCCTTCTCCGTTTGTTAATAAAGCTTCTAATAAAGTATCGTCTTCTTTAATTGTAATAGCGTTGATACCATTTGCACGTGGACGAGAGTAAGCTTCTAAAGAAGTTTTCTTAATAATACCTTTTTTCGTAATCATAGTTACGTAGTTATTATTAACGTACTCTTCGTTCATTAAATCGTGTGTACGGATATATGCTTTTACTTTATCGTCTGGATCGATATTGATTAAGTTTTGGATTGCACGTCCTTTCGAAATTTTAGATCCTTCAGGAATTTCGAATACACGCATCCAGAAACATTTTCCTTTTTCAGTAAAGAATAACATGTATTGGTGGTTTGTCGCCAGTACCATGTATTCTAAGAAATCTTCATCACGAGTTGTGGCAGCTCTGTTACCAACACCTCCACGAGATTGTTTACGGTATTCAGATAATGGAGTACGTTTAATGTATCCTAAACGAGAAATTGTTAATACTACTTTTTCGTCAGGAATTAAATCTTCCATATTTAAGTCACCACCAGCGTAATTAATATCTGTACGACGGTCGTCACCATATTTAGTACGAACTTCAATTAACTCATCTTTGATAATTTGCATACGTAATTCTTCGTTTGCTAAAATCTCTTTTAAGTAGTTAATTGTTTTCATGATTTCTTCGTATTCCGCACGAATCTTGTCAATTTCAAGACCAGTTAAAGTACGTAAACGTAAATCTAAGATTGCACGTGCTTGGATTTCTGATAAACCAAAAGCCATCATTAAACCTTGACGAGCTTCTTCTGGAGTTTCAGACTCACGAATAATCTTAATTGCACGATCTAAATCATCTTGGGTACCAATTACTTTCATGTAACCTTCTAAGATGTGCGCACGTTCTTGTGCTTTTCTTAAATCGTATTCAGCACGACGAATTACAACTTCATGTCTGTGTTCAACGAAGTAGTGAATTAAATCTTTTAAATTTAATTGCTCTGGTCTTCCGTTTACTAAGGCAATGTTATTAACAGAGAAAGAAGATTGTAATTGTGTATATTTAAATAATTTGTTTAAAACTACATTAGGAACAGCATCCATTTTAAGAACATAAACGATACGCATTCCTTTACGGTCAGATTCGTCACGAATCTCTGCGATACCATCTAATTTACCATCCTTAATTAAATCAGCCGTTTTAGCAATCATATCTGCTTTATTCACTTGGTAAGGAATCTCAGTCACAATAATACAATCGCGATTATGAACTTCCTCGAAATGAGTTTTTGCACGTAAAACAATACGTCCTCTACCAGTTTCTAAAGCTTGCTTTACACCTTCATAACCATAAATAGTTCCACCAGTTGGGAAATCAGGAGCTTTAATATATTTCATTAACTCGTCAATCATGATATCACGATTTTCGATGTATGCAATAGTTCCGTCAATAACTTCTGTTAAATTATGTGGAGCCATATTAGTAGCCATACCTACAGCAATCCCCGATGCACCATTAACTAATAAGGTAGGAATTTTTGTTGGTAAAACTGTTGGTTCTTGTAGAGTGTCATCGAAATTATATTGAAAATCGACAGTTTCTTTATCTAAATCAGCTAATAATTCGTCTGATATTTTTTGAAGTCTAGCTTCAGTATAACGCATTGCTGCAGGTGGATCACCATCTACAGATCCGTAGTTACCTTGTCCATCTACTAACATATAACGTAACGACCAAGGTTGAGCCATACGTACCATTGCATCATATACAGAGCTGTCTCCGTGTGGGTGGAATTTACCTAAAACTTCCCCTACGATACGTGCAGATTTTTTATAAGCACGGTTAGAAAAAACTCCTAACTCATACATCCCGAATAATACTCTTCGGTGAACAGGTTTCAAACCATCACGTACATCTGGAAGGGCACGAGACACGATTACCGACATCGAGTAATCGATATATGCCGATTTCATTTCATCCTCAATGTTGATTGGGATCAGTTTTTCTCCTTCAGTCATATCCTTTTGTTATATAAGACGGCTAAGATACAAATTTTAACAACAAATAGGAGTGATATAACTTACCAATTTGAATATTTTATATTTAATTTTGTGTTGTTTAGAAAGAAATAATTTATATATTTGCACTTCGAAAATTACAAATAAAGGGAACGGTAGACGGTTTGAATTAATTCAGAAAGTTTGTAATTTTCTTTAAATATAATTTTGAATTAATAAAATAACTTTATTTATAACCCATTCCATTCGTGTAATGGTATACAAACTTAGTAAAGATGAGTAAGAGAACATTTCAACCAAGTAACAGAAAGAAAAGAAACAAACACGGTTTCCGTGAGCGTATGGCTTCTAAAAACGGTCGTAAAGTATTAGCGGCTCGTAGAAAAAAAGGAAGAAAAGCATTAACTGTTAGCGCCGTTAGAGCTAAGAGATAATCGCTACGATTTATAAAAAATAAGCTTGAAGGTTTTTCTTTCAGGCTTTTTTTTTACATTTGAAAAAAAGACGCATACCTGTATGGAAGTTAAAAATGTAATTGAAGTTAGTCAGTCTTCAATCTATCAACGTAATCATTTAGTTTTATCTGATGTGAATTTCACTTTAGCAGAAGGGGAATTTGTGTATTTAATTGGTAAAACAGGAAGTGGAAAAAGTAGCTTATTAAAAGTGCTTTATGGTGATTTACCATTGAAAAATGGTAGTGGAAAAGTAGTTGGAATGGATCTGAAAACTTTAAAAACAAGTAAAATTCCAGATTTACGTCGCCATTTAGGAATTGTTTTCCAAGACTTCCAATTATTAACGGACCGTTCTGTTGAAGAAAATTTAAAATTCGTTTTGAAAGCAACAGGTTGGAAAGATAAAAATTCAATTGAAGCTCGTATCGATGAGGTATTAGATTCAGTTGGGATGTTGTCGAAGAAAAAAATGATGCCTTTCCGTTTGTCTGGAGGTGAACAACAGCGTGTTTCTATTGCGCGTGCTTTATTAAATCATCCTGAATTAATTTTAGCAGATGAGCCAACAGGAAATTTAGATCCAGAAACTTCTAACGAGATTATGAACTTGTTACTTTCTGTTTCTAAACAAAATAATTGTGCGGTATTAATGGCTACACACGATTACGATATTATACGTCGTTATCCTGCGCGTAAGGTTCGTTGTGAAGAGGGACGTTTCTTTGAAGTGACGGAAGAATTAGCAGATTAACTTTGATTAAAATATAATATAAGTATAAAAGGTAGATTAATTTAATCTACCTTTTTTATTTGTTCAAATATTGCTTTTAATTTCGGTTCTTCGTTTTCCCAACAACATTCCTGTGCAGCTTTGGATAATCTTTCGTGATACGATTTTTTACCTTCTTTCAATAAAATATTTAATTCTTCGGCAATGTGTTTCGCATCATGTTTTGTTATAACTCGACCTGCATCATAATGTTCAATCGTAGCTTTTATTTCTGGTAAGTATGTTGATAAAATCGGAACTTTCGCTTGGAAATAATCAAATACTTTGTTGGGTAAAGCATATTTGTAACTAATTCCTAAATCTTGTTCTAAACTAATTCCAACTTCAGCTAAAGGTGTTATTGTTTTTAAAATTTTTGGAGGTACATTACCAAGAAAAAATATTTTATGATCAAGCTTAAAATCCTGAACTAATTTTTCTAATTCGTTTCTTTTAGGTCCGTCTCCAGCAATCCAAAACACGCAATTTTCTACGTACAACATTGCTTCAATCATATATTCTAAACCGCGACTCATGTTTAATGCGCCTTGATATAAAACGATTTTATGATTTTCTGGAACTTGTGGTAATTTAAAAAAGATTAAATTTTCTGTATCATTTAATTTTTGAAGATGCGGCACATTTCTGATTACTTCTGGATTTGATCCGTATTCCTTTTTAAACCAATTTGCATAACCATTACTTACTGTGTAAAAATATTTAACTCGTGGAAGAAGAAAGCGCTCTAACGATTTCCAGATTTTTTTAGTTGTAGGTCGATTATGTAAAGAAGGTAATTCAGAATAAATTTCGTGGCTATCAAAAACCAAAGGAAGTTTTTTGATTTTACTCACAAGGTAAAATGGTAATAAACTATCTAAATCATTTGCCAATAAAATACAGTTTTTATCCGCTTTGATAAGTAGATTAACAAAAAGTTTAAAATTAAATTCAGCATAAGATTTAAAACCTACTTGATATTTCATAGGAATTAAACTTGTTTTGTATTCTTTATTTAATGTAGGTTTTCCTCTTAATGTTGTTCCAATTAATTCAACATCATATCCAAATTTTAATAAAGAATTACAGACTTTATCAACTCTTTGATCTGTTTCTATGTTGTTAATTACGGCAGAAATTACTTTCAATTTTTTAAATTTATTTTCCAGGTTTAAAAATAAGATAATAAACTTGAACAAATAGTAAAATTGCATTAGGAATTAAAACAGGCCAAGCATCATACGCAGCTGCGTAAATCACAAAACAAACACAACCTATAGCATTAATGATTCGGATTGTTCTAATATTTGAAAAAACAAATGATAAAATAATGAAAACCGAAGCTAAATAACCAACAATTTCGGCTGTAGATGTATCAAGAATAAAATCCATAATGTAATTAATTAAGAATGATAAAGTATAGTCAAAATTACTAAAATTTCTCGCTAAGATTATGTAAATTTGCAAGATGATACAAAACATATCTAATATTAAACATAAAGATTCTTCGAATTTTTTTTTAATTGCAGGACCATGTGCAATAGAAAACGAAGATATGGCAATGAGAATTGCTGAGCGAGTGATTTCGATTACTGATAAATTAAATATTCCTTACGTATTTAAAGGTTCATTTAAAAAAGCAAATCGTTCTCGTATTGATAGTTTTACTGGTATTGGAGATGAAACAGCTTTAAAAATATTACGTAAAGTAGGAGAAACATTTGATGTACCTACAACGACAGATATTCACGAGCCTTTCCATGCTGATATGGCTGCAGAATATGTTGATATTTTACAAATTCCTGCCTTTTTAGTTCGACAAACAGATTTGGTTGTTGCAGCTGCAAATACAGGTAAACATGTAACATTGAAAAAAGGGCAATTTTTATCGCCAGAAGCAATGCAATTTCCAGTTCAGAAAGTAACTGATTCAGGAAATAATAATGTAGCAATTATAGAGCGTGGTACAATGTTAGGTTACGGAGATTTAGTCGTAGATTATCGTGGAATACCGGTAATGCAAAATTATGCTCCTGTAATTTTAGATGTTACACACTCTTTACAACAACCAAATCAAGCGTCTGGTGTAACTGGAGGAAAGCCTGAATTGATTGAAACAATTGCGAAAGCAGGTATTGCGGTAGGCGCAGATGGATTATTTATCGAAACACATCCAGATCCTAAAAATGCTAAAAGTGATGGAGCAAATATGCTTCAATTAGATTTATTAGAAGGTTTATTAGAAAAACTTGTCCGCGTAAGACAAGCTGTTATCTAATTAATTTTAAAATATTTACATTTTTCTCAATGTTTAGATAATAATTCTAAGCATTGAGAAATTTATTTAAACTCTATTTTGAGTTTTTTATATCTTATGAACAATTTAATTCAGAAATATAATATTCCAGGACCTCGTTACACAAGTTACCCTACGGTACCTTTTTGGGACGAAGAAGGTCTTACAAAACAAACATGGATTGATACTTTCCAGAAGTCATTCTTAGAAAGTAATGAAACTGAAGGAATCTCTTTATATATCCATTTACCGTTTTGCGAATCGTTGTGTACTTTTTGTGCATGTAATAAACGAATCACAAAACAACACGCTGTAGAGCAACCTTATATTACAACGGTTCTTAAAGAGTGGCAATTATATTTAGATATTATGCCAACAAAGCCAGTAATAAAGGAAATCCATTTAGGTGGTGGAACGCCTACATTTTTCTCGCCAGAAAATTTAAAGATTCTTTTAGAAGGAATTATCAATACATCAATTGTTGCTAAAGGACATGAATTCAGTTTAGAAGGACATCCAAACAATACAACAAAAGAACATTTACAGGTTTTATACGATTTAGGTTTTCGCCGTGTTTCTTATGGAGTTCAAGATTATGATCTTAAAGTTCAGGAAGCAATTAATCGTGTACAACCCTACGAAAATGTAAAACGTGCCACTGAAGATGCACGTGCAATTGGTTATACATCTGTTTCTCATGATTTGGTTTTTGGTTTACCACACCAAACTTTAGAAGGAATGATACATACGATTAATAAAACAAAGGAGTTAAATCCTGATCGTATTTCTTTTTACAGTTATGCACATGTGCCTTGGATAAAAGGTGTAGGACAACGTGGTTTTCAAGAGAAAGATTTACCTTCTCCAGAATTAAAACGTAAATTGTACGAAACAGGTAAGAAAATGTTTGAAGAAATGAATTATTTCGAAATCGGAATGGATCATTTTGCTTTAGAACATGATTCAATGTATCAATCAATGATAAATAAATCATTACATCGTAACTTTATGGGGTATTCTTCATCAAAGACACAAGTAATGATTGGTTTAGGAGTTTCATCAATTAGTGATTCTTGGTACAGTTTTGCTCAAAACGAGAAAACAGTGGAAGAATATGAAGCTTCTATAAACAAAGGAGAATTATCAGTATATAGAGGTCATATTTTAACAGAAGAAGATTTAATTATGCGTCGTCATATTCTAAATCTGATGTGTAATTTAGAAACTTCTTGGGAAGACGATAACATGAAATTTAACGGAATCGAGAATGTAAAATCGATGCTGAAGGGAATGGAAGATGATGGTTTAATTATCATCAAGGAAAACGGGATTGAAGTAAAAGAGGTAGGCCGTCCTTATGTAAGAAATGTTTGTATGTCTTTAGATTTACGAATGTTAGAAAACGAGCCTGAAACCAGACTTTTTTCGATGACAATTTAATTTTCCGAAAATTTTTGCAAGCTTTATCCAAAATAGTATATTTGAATATCTTAAAAAATGAATGAAATAGAAATTCACGGTAAGAAATTTATACCGTACATTGCTTTTGAAGAAATCGAACAATCAATTAAAGAAATGGCTAACAAAGTGTACGAAGAGTACAAAGACGAGACGCCTATCTTTATTGGAGTTTTAAATGGAGTTGTAATGTTCATGAGTGACTTTTTAAAGCAATATCCAGGAAATTGTGAAATCTCTTTCTTAAAATTAAAATCTTACGAGGGTACAGAATCAACAGGAAAAATTCAAATCCAAATGGATATTCCTATGAATGTGGAAGGACGTCACGTAATAATTTTAGAGGATATTGTGGATACTGGAAACACTTTAGTAGAGTTACACCGCATTTTAAAAGAGAAAAACGTAAAATCTTTAAAAGTTGCTACGTTATTATTTAAACCAGAAGCATACAAAAAAGACTTAGAAGTTGATTTAGTAGGGATTACTATTCCTGATAAATTTGTTGTAGGTTACGGTTTAGATTACGATGGTTACGGAAGAAACTTACCTGATATTTATCAAATAAAATCTTAATAATAAAATGCTAAACATTGTATTGTTCGGCCCTCCTGGTAGCGGTAAAGGAACACAAGCTAAATTCTTAGAAGAAAAATATTCAACTCCTCAAATTTCAACAGGAGATTTATTCCGTTTCAATTTAAAAAATGAAACAGAATTAGGAAAATTAGCTCAATCTTATATGGGTAAAGGACAGTTAGTTCCTGATGAAGTAACTACAAATATGTTAGTAGATCATTTAGATAATAATCCAAATGAACACGGATATATTTTTGATGGTTATCCAAGAACTACGGCTCAAGCTCAGGAATTAGATAAAATTTTAGCTGAAAAATACAACGATGATGTTACTGTTACATTAGCTTTAGTTGTAGAAGATGAGATTTTAGTTGAACGTTTATTAGAACGTGGTAAAACTTCTGGTCGTGCTGATGACGTTGATGTAAATATTATTCGTGATCGTATCAAAGAATACTACGAAAAAACTGCTATTGTTGCAGAGCATTTTAAAGCACAAGGTAAATGGGTGGAAATTGACGGTGTAGGTTCAATTGAAGACATTACAAATAAATTATATGCTGCAATTGATGCTGCAAACGCAAAATAAGTTTAAAACAACTTTATCATAAAAAAACCTCAACATATTTAGTTGAGGTTTTTTATTACAATATATTTAGATCTCGATCTTTTATTTTACTAATTTTTCGCAAATCACTTTGGCTAATCCAGGACCTTCGTAAATAAATCCTGTATATATCTGAACTAAACTTGCACCTGCCTCTAATTTTTCAATTGCATCTTCAGCAGAATGAATTCCACCAACACCAATAATCGGGAAAGCTTTGTTTGATTTTTCAGAAAGATATTTAATCACTTCAGTCGAACGTTCTTTTAATGGTTTTCCACTAACACCTCCAGCTTCTTGAACAATTTTTGGATCTGATTTTAAACCTTCTCTTTCAATAGTTGTGTTTGTAGCTATTACACCTTCAATTTTTGTTTCTGTCACAATTTCGATGATGTCATCCAATTGTTCATTAGTTAAATCTGGAGCAATTTTTAATAAAATTGGTTTCGGATTTTCTTTAATTCCATTATGTCTTTGTAATGTATATAACAAATCCATCAAAGGTTCTTTTTCTTGCAAAGCACGCAAATTAGGCGTATTTGGCGAACTTACATTTACCACAAAATAATCTACTTCATCAAACAATGCATTAAAACAAATCACATAATCTTGTGTTGCTTCTTCGTTTGGCGTAACCTTATTTTTACCAATATTTCCACCAATAATATAACGTTCGCGATGTTGTAAACGACGAATTTGCTTTACAGCATATTCAACCCCTTTGTTATTAAATCCCATTCGATTAATGATAGCTTCATCTTCCAATAATCGAAACATACGAGGCGCTTCATTTCCTGGTTGAGGTTTCGGTGTAACAGTTCCAATTTCGATAAAACCGAATCCAAAGTGGCTCAATTCTTTAATGTATTCACCGTTTTTATCAAAACCTGCGGCTAATCCAACAGGGTTTTTAAACTTAATTCCGAAAACTTCACGTTCTAATGAAGGATGATTGAATGTGAATTTTTTTGTCAATAATTTATCTATGCCAGGAAAATTAGCGTAATTTTTTAATTGACGTGTTACGAAGTGATGTGCATCTTCTGGTTGTAACTGAAAAAGAATGTTTTTGATGTGCTTGTACATACTGCAAAAATAAACAATCCTATTAATTCTTCAGTTCTTTTCAATTGATTGATTGTAACTATTGGTTTAAATTCAATTGATATTAACTTAAACTTTGATGTTAAATCTTCTCGAAGTCTTAAATTTTCATTTTTTAATTAAATAAAAAAACAGAAGGTAGAATTTTTGTAAAATCAATCTTGTAAAAAGTTATTTATTTTCTAAGTTATAGGATTTCAATAAATAATCGAATAATATACAACTTAATTTTAAAATGTTATATACCATTGGATTAAAATACATCAGTCAAGATTTTATTATAAGGCTGATAAGTCGTACTTTTGCAGACTAATATCAAAAAAAGAAAAATTTATGCAATCAAATTTTGTTGACTACGTAAAAATTCATTGTAAAAGTGGACATGGTGGAGCTGGTTCAGCAAGTTTGCATCGCGAAAAATATATCGATAAAGGAGGTCCAGATGGTGGAGATGGAGGTCGTGGAGGACATATAATTTTAAGAGGAAGCTCGAATTTATGGACTTTATTGGAATTTAAATTTAAAAAACATTTCCGTGCAGAACATGGTGGACGTGGTGGAAAATCTCGTTCTACTGGTCATGATGGAGAGGATATTGTTTTAAATGTTCCAATTGGCGTTATTGCTCGTGGTGAAGATGGAGAAATCTTGGGAGAAATCACAGAAGATGGACAAGAAATGATCTTGAAACGAGGTGGAAAAGGAGGTTTAGGAAACTGGCACTTCCGTTCTGCAACTCGTCAAACTCCACGTTATGCACAGCCAGGATTGGATGGTGAAGAAGGATGGGTAACATTAGAGTTAAAAGTTTTAGCAGATGTTGGATTAGTAGGTTTCCCTAATGCAGGAAAATCAACTTTATTATCTGTTTTATCAGCTGCAAAACCAAAAATTGCTGATTACGCCTTTACCACTTTAACACCAAACTTAGGAATTGTACAATACCGCGATCATCAGTCATTTATTATGGCAGATATTCCTGGAATTATTGAAGGTGCAGCAGAAGGAAAAGGTTTAGGTCACCGATTTTTACGTCATATTGAGCGTAACTCTACTTTATTATTTTTAATTCCTGCTGATGCAGATGATTACGCAAAAGAATACGCGATCTTATTAAATGAGTTAAAGAAATTTAATCCAGAATTATTAGATAAAGAACGTGTTTTAGCGGTTACAAAATCTGATATGTTGGATGATGAATTAAAGGCAGAAATATCGGAACAATTACCAAAAGATATCGAAACAATTTTTATTTCATCAGTTGCTCATCAAGGATTAACTGAATTGAAAGATGCATTGTGGAAAAAATTAATTGATTAATTTAATATAAAGAAATACAGATTATGTTCGGAAACTTCGGAAACATCATGGATATGATGGGTAAAATTAACTCGTTTAAAGAAAAATTTTCAGGTTTAAAAGATGAGTTAGAAAACGAAACATTCACAACTACATCTACAGATGGTACAGTAAAAATTACAATGTCAAAATTAGCAACAATTAAAGATATTGAATTAGCTGAAGGAATGGATAAAGAGCAAATTGAAGATATGTTAGTAATGACATTGAACAAGGCTTTAGAGCAAGTGAAAACAGAGGCGATAGATCGTGCGAAGAAAACTGCTCAAGAAAATTTACCAAGTATTCCTGGAATGCCATTTTAAAATAAAATAATTTTTTAAAATACAGAAAGTACCTTTAGGGGTACTTTTTTTTGTTTCATATATTTTGCTTTCTAGGAATTGGTTAGGTTTAATTCTTATTGTATTTTTGTAAAACCTAACTAAAACAATAACATTATGAAGAATTTTACAAAAGCAATTCTTGCTGCTTTATTTTTTGTCGTATTTTTAAGTTTCACTACAATTATTCAAGATGATTTAAAAATTATTCGCTACAAAAAGGCGAATGATGGATATTTGGTGATTGAATATCTAGATGGAAAAATCAAGAAACAGATTAAAAATCGCCAAATCTATGTTTATCTTTTACCGTCTAATGAAAAGGCGATGATAGACCAAGCAATTTCTAAATTAGATATCAACAATGTAATTGAAGAGATAGATTCTATCAACAAACCTATTATTGGTACAGCTTACATGTATTTATTTATTAAGAATAATGATACGTTAAGAACAAGATTTTATCCAGAAGGTCATACTCCAAAACAATTACAAAGACTTGATTATCTACTGAATAAAAATAGAAAATAATTTATTTTTAACTGTTTAAAATATTTTAAAATACTATATTTTTGTAAGGTAGAACATAAATTATGAAAGGATTAAAAATTACATTAATAATCCTAACCTATACTATCCTTACAAGCTTTAATACAATAGAAACAAGATTTTCTGAAGTTCAAATACTTCGATACCTAACCGCAAAATCTGGGTTTCAAACAGTTAAATATAACAATGGTGTTATTTCCAAATGGATGCGAAATAAAACACCTTTGGTTCGTCAACTAAATGATTATCAAAAATATGAACTTCAAGCTGAATTAGATCATTTTGATTTAAAAGGCTTTGAAATGGAAATTAATCAGTTAGATGATATCAAAGAAGGGATTTATCCAAAAATTTATTATCGCATTATTTTGAATGGTGATACAATTCAGACAAAGGATTTTCTCCAGAAAGACATGCCAAAAACGATTAAAAAAATAGATGACTTGATGTTGAAATTTACAACAACAGGTTTTACATATTAATAGCTAAAGGAAAATTAATCTTTATCAATTGAAGGTTGATTTTCCTTTTCTTCTTTTGGTGTATTGGGTGTTAAACTTTCCAAATATTTTTGCCAAAGTTCTTCTTCTCTTGGATCGTAATAATTTTCATCTTCCCACTTAGGTTTTACTTTTTGTGGACCAACTTTTCTGAATAAATAGGCAAAGAAAGCACCCACAACAAAGCCACTTAAATGTCCTTCCCAAGAAATTGGATTATTTCCTAAATTAAAATCAGGTAAAAATTCTTCAGGAATTACTCCCCAAAACATTCCTCCATATAATAAAATAATAACGCCAGAAATAGCCATTAATCCACGTTCTTTTCTTATTAAACCTGAGAATAAAATAAAAGAAGCTAGCATATAGACAATTCCACTTGCTCCAATATGACACCCAGCAATTGAATCCATAAATGGAGGATTTCCGATTAGCCATAATATAATACCAGATAATAGCCAACCAAATATCAGGACATAATAAGCCAATCTATCATACATTAAAAGAGCTAAAAAGCTTAAAAAGAAAAGCGGAAATGTGTTACTTATTAAATGTGTAAAGCTAGAATGGAAAATTGGAGAAAGTAAAATACCTTTCAATCCATAGAATGTTCTTGGTACTACTCCATAACAATCTTTTAATCCTAATCCACTGTATTCAAAAAGAAATACGGACCAAATTAAGGTCACTAAAAAGAATGGAATAACTAAAGTTTTCTTTGGAAAAGGATAGGCCATAAAATTATTTTAAGGAAATAAAGTCACAAACCATTCCTTTCTAATTTATCTGCCAAAATTGGTTATTTTTCGCGTCCTCTGTTCATTAGTTCCAGTGCTAAAGTTGGCCATTTTATGTATTGATGACCAAGTTGATGATTTTGTTTTGCAATTTGATGCTGGTAATTTAAATGTCTTATAACTTCTTTATAAGCGAAAAATAAATTATGTTTCGGATCATAAACATGAGTTGCTTCCGAATTTGCACCATTAACTTCGAGAATGACAAAATTTCCGTTTTGTAAATCTTCAATTGATTTTGCTTTAATATCAAATCGACCATAATAAAAACCGTTGATAGATTGTGCAATCTTATCAATTTGATTTTCTAATTCAGGTGAAATTAAATCTGAAGCATCTAAAAATGTTGTTCCGCGGTTGTGATTTCCTATTGGTTCAACTAAAATAGATTCTCCTTTTGGTAAAATTTCATCAAGTTGATTTTTATATCGTTCAACCAAATAATCTTTTCGGAATAATGCACGTATATTCTGATCAATTAATTCTCTGAATGTAGATTTTCCGTCTCCAGTAAATTGTAAGAAGTCTTTACCTGTCATCGAAATTAATTTTCCTTTCTTTTCTTTTGGTAAACGCACATAGAATGCTCCAAATTCTAAAGGAAATTCATTAAATTCTTGAATGATTAGGTTTTTATTATTTTGTTTTAGGTAATTGTTCCAATCTTTTTTATCACGAATTAATTCTACAGCAATTCCTCGTTCACCTTCGTCTGGTTTTGCAATAAAAGGAAATTTCATAGGAATTTCAGCAGAAGAAATTTCAGGAAAGAAAATTGTTTTTGGTAAAAATTTACGGTCAATTTGCTTCAAAATATCAAATTTCGAGTAATTGATAAAACCGCCCCATTTAAATCCAGGATTTGCTGTACAAAAGTAGGCAGGAGCACCGGCTGTAAATATTTTATAAATATACCAAGGAGTTAATGGACCATAAAAAAGCCAAAAAGGCCAAAATTCGTATTTTGTCCATTTTATAAAAGTAGCTTTCATATTATTTGGTATAATTTAAAGTTGAATAAGCAATACCAAAATCTTCTGATATCGAAATATAAGGGAAATCAGATCTTAAAACCATTTTTATAATGGCAAAATGATGTATGCTATGATCGATGCAATAAATTAATTCACGCCCAATTGTAGATTGTACTTCTATAACATCATCAGCTATAAGCTGTCTTAAAATTATTGGCTGATTAAAATCCAAAAATTCAATTTTTTGTTTGATAGATTTTATTCGATCTAATGTGTATATAGTCGAATTTTCAATCAATACTTCTCTTTTACGATTATCAAAACATACGACATCATCTGCAATTAATAAACATTGGAAAAACTCGACAATATGTCTTACATGTTTACCAATTGTTTGTCCGTTTAAAATTTCTATTGCTTGTGTATATTCTGTATCATTTAACTGAATAAGAATATTTTCTAATTGGCTTAAAGATTGATGAATTGATTCCTTGATTTGCATACTATTTGCAAAGATAATTTTACTTTTGAACAAATTCAATTTTAGTAATGTGTATCATTAGTTTTTTTAAAGAAAACGATCAAGTTTTATTAACTCATAATCGTGACGAAAGTATCAGTAGAAAAGCTTCACTTCATGTTGAAAAACGTATATGGGAAGGGAAATCGTATTATGCGCCTGTAGATCAGGAAAAACAAGGTACATGGATTTTTTATAATGAAGATTACATTGCTTGTATACTTAATGGGGGGAAATCGGCGCCTACATTTACAAGGTCAGATTATAAAAGAAGCAGAGGTTTGCTTCTTTTAGAAGTAATGAAATATCCTAATGTAGAGGAATTTGTCGAAAAGGAAGATTTTAATGATATTGCTCCATTTACAATGTTAATTTATAATGTAAAAAATAAAAATACTCATATTTTATTTTGGGATGAAAAACAATTAGAAGTAAATAATTTATCTGACAAAAAATTTGTTTTTAGATGTTCTTCAACTTTATATTCTCCTGAAAAAATGAATGAATTACAAAGATTATTTCCTAACTTTAATGAAATGTCAGCTTCCGAAATTTTTGCACTTCATCAATCAATTCAAATGAAAGATGGAGATATAGCACCAGGGAAAGCGACAACTTCTATAACACAAATTATTGCAGATAATTCAGAAATCAGCATGAAATATTGTCCGTTTTTTTAAAATTATTATTAAAATATGTCATTATATGTCAATCATATAATAATTGCATAACAAAGGCATAATTTATGATATTATCTATGGTAATGTTTATATTTGATAAAAGACAGTTTATATAATGAATGATAATTTCTCACAACAAGTAAAAGATGTAATTGCTTACAGCAAGGAAGAGGCATTAAGATTAGGGCACGACCAAATTGGTACGGAGCACTTGATGTTGGGTATTCTTCGTGATGGTGAGGGAAAAGCAATTTCTGTCTTAGAGGCATTGAATGTAGATTTAAAAGAACTACGTCAGAAAATTGAGAACCTTAATCCACCAAAAGATTCAACGGTAAATCATATCAAAAATTTAAGCTTAACAAAACAAGCTGAACGTGCTTTAAAAACAACATTCTTAGAAGCTAAATTATTTAAGAGTGCTACTGTAAATACTGTTCATTTATTGTTATGTATTTTAAGAAATGAAAATGATCCGATAACAAAATTGATGAATAAATTCGAAATTGATTACAACACAATCAAAGAAGAATTTAAATTTCAATTCCAAGATAATAATGATATTGTAGATTCACCAAAAGCTGAAAACCCTTCTTATGATGGCGATTCAGATTTAGGAAACGATTTTGATCGTCCATCGATGAGCAAATCAACTGCTAAAAGTAAAACGCCAGTTTTAGATAATTTTGGTCGTGACTTAACAGCAATTGCTCAAGAAGGAAAATTAGATCCTGTGGTAGGACGTGAAAAGGAAATTGAGCGAGTGTCTCAAATTTTATCTCGTCGTAAAAAGAACAATCCATTATTAATTGGTGAGCCAGGTGTTGGTAAATCTGCCATTGCAGAAGGTTTAGCGTTACGCATTATTCAACGTAAAGTATCTCGCGTTTTATTCAATAAACGTGTTGTTACTTTAGATTTAGCTTCTTTAGTTGCGGGTACAAAATACCGTGGACAGTTTGAGGAGCGTATGAAAGCGATCATGAATGAATTAGAAAAAAATGATGATATCATTTTATTCATTGATGAGTTACATACAATTGTAGGTGCAGGTGGAGCTACGGGTTCTTTAGATGCATCTAACATGTTTAAACCTGCTTTAGCAAGAGGCGAGTTACAATGTATCGGTGCTACAACTTTAGACGAGTATCGCCAATATATTGAAAAAGATGGAGCTTTAGTTCGTCGTTTTCAAAATGTAATGGTTGAGCCAACAACTCCTGAAGAAACGTTACAAATCTTAAATAATATTAAGGATAAATACGAAGCGCACCACAACGTAAATTATACTGATGAAGCGCTTAAAGCATGTGTTAATTTAACAACTCGTTATATTACAGATCGCTTCTTGCCAGACAAAGCAATTGATGCTTTAGATGAAGCAGGATCTCGTGTTCATATTAAAAATATTAGAGTTCCTCAGGAAATTCTTGATTTAGAGAAAAAATTAGAAGAAGTTCGTGAAGAGAAAACTAAGGTTGTAAAATCTCAGAAATACGAAGAAGCGGCTCGTTTACGCGACTCTGAAAAGCAATTAGAAGCTGATTTGAAACGCGCACAAGCTGAATGGATGCAAACATCAAAAGAGAATCGTGAAACAGTTACTGAAGATAATGTAGCCGAAGTTGTTTCTATGATGAGTGGCGTTCCTGTACATCGTGTAGCTGAAAAAGAATTGAAAAAATTAGCTCAGATGAATGAGTTAATGAAAGGGAAAGTGATTGGACAAGATGAAGCAGTTACTAAAGTTGTAAAAGCTATTCAACGTAATCGTGCAGGTCTTAAAGATCCTAACAAACCGATTGGTTCTTTTATATTCTTAGGAACTACAGGTGTTGGTAAAACACAATTAGCTAAAGTTTTAGCAAAAGAATTGTTCGATTCTTCAGACGCATTAATTCGTATTGATATGTCTGAATATATGGAGAAATTCGCTGTTTCTCGTTTAGTTGGAGCACCTCCGGGTTACGTTGGTTACGAAGAAGGTGGGCAATTAACAGAAGCTGTTCGTCGTAAGCCTTATGCTGTAATTTTATTAGATGAGATTGAGAAAGCACATCCAGATGTATTCAATATCTTATTACAAATTTTAGATGATGGGCATGTAACAGACAGTTTAGGTCGAAAAGTTGATTTCCGTAATACAATTATCATTTTAACTTCTAATATTGGTACACGCCAATTAAAAGAATTTGGAGATGGTGTAGGATTTGGAACTTCAGCGAAACAAAACTCAGCTGATGAACGTGCAAAATCAACAATAGAAACGGCATTAAAACGTGCATTTGCTCCAGAATTCTTAAATCGTATTGATGATATAATCTTCTTTAATTCATTAACTAAAGAAAATATCATGAACATTATCGATATTGAATTAGCGAATTTATACGATCGTTTAAAAGCTTTAGATTATCATTTAGAATTAACTCCAGAAGCAAGAGATTTTATTGCAGACAAAGGATTTGATAAAGATTATGGTGCTCGTCCATTAAAACGTGCAATCCAAAAATACATCGAAGATCCAATGGCAGAAGAAATTATCAATGCTGAAATTACAGAAGGAGATCAATTAATTTTAGATCTGAATGAGGCTAAAGATGGTGTTAAGATTTCTGTGAAAGGAAAAACTGAAGAAACTGAAGAAGAAAAGCAATAAGTTTTTCATTTTTAATTAAATACAAAAAGCTCGTAAATAAATAGTTTACGAGCTTTTTTATTCGTTATTATTTATCTTACATTTGTACCAAAGCAAGCCACTTTGTCGCTGCGAATTTATTCGGAGAGGAAAGTCTGGACACCATAGAGAAAGCATAGCGGGTAACACCCGTCCGTCGTGAGGCGAGGACAAGTGCAACAGAAAGCAAGTACAGTTCGGCTGTAGTGAAACCAGGTAAACTCTATGCGGTGAAATGCCATGTATACCAACAGTTAAGGGCTTCTCGTTCGTTGTTGGGGGGTAGGCAGCTCGAGGCTTGGAGTAATTCAAGTCCTAGATAAATGACAAAGCGTTACATTTTTTGTGATGACAGAATCCGGCTTATCGGCTTGCTTTTTTTATAACTTCTTAGAATCTTTACCCAATTTATTTAAAATTTCCTATTAACCGATGTGGTTTTTTATACGTTTAAAAGATTATATCATTAACTTTTAAATCGTTTTAAACGCTTTTTAAGTATTTATTAAAAATTACCTATTTATAGGTATTGACTCATATTTGTAATTATCCCATCTTTGCACCACTAACGACTTAAATCAAACTAAATCTAAACTAAAAGAAAATTTAAGAAGGAATTCCGTAAGGGATTCCTTTTTTCTTTTGTACAAAAAAAGCCCTAAGTGAAAACTTAGGACTTTAAAAATTATAGTTTAACTCTATTAATTATTTTAATAAAGATTTTACTTTTTCAATAACAGCTGTAGAATCAATTCCGTATTTCTTCATTAATTCTGCTGGTGTAGCAGATTCTCCGAAAGTATCGTTAACAGCAACAAAAGCTTGTGGAGTTGGACATTTTTGCGCTAAAACTCTAGCAACTGATTCTCCTAATCCTCCTAAAATATTGTGTTCTTCTGCAGTAACAATTTTTCCTGTTTTCTTTACAGAGTTTATGATGATTTCTTCATCTAAAGGTTTAATTGTATGGATATTGATTACCTCACAAGAAATTCCTTCCTTCTCTAATTCTGCAGCAGCAACTAAAGATTCCCAAACTAAATGTCCAGTTGCAACAATTGTTACATCTGTACCTTCGTTCATTAAGATACCTTTTCCAATTTCGAATTTTTGGTCAGCTGGTGTAAATACAGGTACAGCTGGACGTCCGAAACGTAAGTAAACTGGACCTTCGTATTCTGCAGCAGCAATCGTAGCCGCTTTTGTTTGATTGTAATCACAAGGATTAATTACTACCATTCCTGGTAACATTTTCATTAATCCGATATCTTCTAATGTTTGATGTGTTGCACCATCTTCACCTAAAGTTAATCCGGCGTGAGAGGCAGCAATTTTTACATTTTTATCTGAATATGCAATTGATTGACGAATTTGATCGTAAACACGAGCAGTTGAGAATTCAGCGAATGTTCCTGTAAATGGAATTTTCCCGCCGATTGTTAAACCAGCTGCAATTCCCATCATGTTCGCTTCTGCAATTCCGATTTGGAAAAAACGATCTGGATTTTCTTTGATAAATTGATCCATTTTTAATGAACCAATTAAGTCAGCACATAATGCAACTACATTAGGATTAGTTCTTCCTAACTCAGTTAATCCGTCTCCGAATCCACTACGTGTATCTTTTTTTTCTGTGTATGTTAAATCGATCATTGTAATTGTTTTTTATGTGGAGTTGCCTCCATTTGTTTTATTTATCTAATTTAATCTAAAGAATCAAAGAATTTTATAAGTTTTTCTTTGTCTTCTTTTTTATAAGAATCATAATTTTTATTTAACTCCCAAACACTTTTTCTAATTGCATCAACTGTTGATGTTAAATCAACGACACCTGTTTGATAAATGTATAAATCACAAATTTGACCTGTGTAATTGTAAACGATAGCTTTTAAATCAATATTCGAGAAATCTGGAATGCGATTTTTTAAATCTTTACAATGTGAAGGTGCAATGTTTAAATATAATTTAGAATCTTCTTCATCAATTGCTAATTGTACATCTTTTAGAGATGTATTTTTATAATTGGTTTGATAATCTAAAGTTTCATCTAATGCGTAAACTGCCGCATCTATTGTATCTGAAGTTACTTCGTTATTTTGAAGGGTTTCAGTATACTTTTCAAATTTGAATGATTTCGCTTGATCAAAATATTGTTTGAAATATTTATTCAGTTCCTTTGCTTCGTCCTTTGTAATTAATCCATTCTTTTTATAAGATTGAATAGTTTTTCTTGTAGACTCTTCTGATGTTTTAATTGCTTTAGCACGATCAAAATCGTAATCCCCATCATAATCTACATCCAAAGTAATAACTGTTAAAGCCAAAGGAGCCATACTATTAAAAAATGTATTTACCTTGTCATTTTCTGATGTAGGTATTGTAAAATAATTATATAACGGATCCTCGTAACGATTATCTGATTCGTATTGATAAGGTAATTCATCAGCTTGAGAAATTGTATCCGTATCATATAAAGATTTATACAACTCTTTTAGTTTTACAATTTTATCTTCGTACTCTTTAATTGATTTTTTTTCATCGAAATGAACTTTAAGATTCGATTGCTCAATTCGATTTAATATCAAAGAACTTGAGTTATTACTATCACCAATTTTTACGATTAAACCTTTTATTGATTGTTTAGGAAGTAGAAAACTTGCGTTATTTATTGCATTTTTTTCGTCAATACAATAAATTGTTTTTACACTTTCAGTATTAGATTCAATCAACTCATAATTATTACAAGTGTAACCGTTCACCTTTTCAGTACGATTAAGATTGATTAATTTATTCGTATTAGAAAAGTATAATTCATTATACGGTTTGTAATCTTTTAATTCTGAATAATCGTAAATAGTTGGTGTTTTGATGCTGATTTGATTTTCTAACGAATTTAATTTAACATCATAATAATGATCTTTAGTAATTAAAAATGCAGATGAATTAAATCCTTCAAATAAAAAATCGTTATCAGAGTGACCTAGTAAACTTTCATTTCCGATATAAATGCTTAATTTATTTTCTAAAACATCATCAATTGGATACATAGCTGATAATTCATCAGATACATTGAAATCATAAACTAATTTCTGATTAAAAGTGTACGTATTTTCTTGTGCTAATAATGTAAAAGAACAAAGGGTTAAAAGGGAACAAAATAAATTTTTCATAAAGGTTTGGTTGTAGAGTTATGAAATGATTCTAGTAATCTCCTAATTCAGTTACAGGATTTTGCTCTAATGCAGAAGCTAATTGTTCGTCTGAAGGAGCTTTTCCATGCCAAGCATGCGTTCCCATCATAAAATCAACACCATTACCCATTTCTGTATGTAATAAAATAGCGACTGGTTTTCCTTTTCCTGTTAATGATTTAGCTTGTTCTAAAACAGCTAAGATAGCTTCTAAGTCGTTTCCTTTAGGTTCATCTAAAACAACCCATCCAAAAGCTTCAAATTTAGCTTTTAAGTCACCTAATGGTAAAACGTGATCAGTATCACCATCAATTTGACGACCGTTGTAATCTACAGTAGCGATAATGTTATCAACATTTTTACCAGCAGCAAACATTAATGCTTCCCAAACCTGACCTTCTTGTAATTCACCATCACCATGTAAGGTATAAACTAATTTATCGTCGTTATTTAATTTTTTAGCTAAAGCCGCACCGATAGCAACTGATAAACCTTGTCCTAAAGATCCAGAAGCAATTCGTACACCAGGTAAACCTTCGTGTGTTGTTGGATGCCCTTGTAATCTTGTATTTAATTTTCTGAAAGTGTTTAATTCTTCTACTGGAAAATAACCAGAACGTGCTAATACACTATAAAATACTGGAGAAATGTGACCATTTGATAAGAAGAATAAATCTTCATTATTTCCGTCCATAGAAAAATCAGTAGAATGTGTCATTACATTACCGTATAATGCAGTTAAAAATTCTGCACATCCTAATGATCCACCTGGGTGACCACTGTTAACGGCATGAACCATTCTTAAAATGTCTCTTCTTGTTTGTTGTACTTGTGTTTGAAGTTCTTGAAGTGTCATGTTTGTAATATATAATTTTGTTCAAAAATACGGCTTTTTAGAGGAAATTTTAATAGTAGAAATCAATAATATTCTTAGTTTTTTATGATTTTAACAGGTATAAAAAAAGCAACACATGACATGTTGCTTCAGTTTTATTTTTAGTCGTTATACCATTCACCTCTATGAGGTTTTAAGGCATCTCTAACTGCAATCATTTCAGATTCATTCACAACTAACCAAGCTACGGCGTACATTTCTTCAACTTCCTCGTAACCTGTAATGTTATTTGCTAATTGATCTTTTTCGATAAATTGTTTTAAATGGATTTCGTGATGTTTTGCTGTTGGTAAAGCATCAGGCCCATGAAAATCCCAAATCAATCTTAATTTCTTCTCCATTTTATATCTTTTCAGTTTTCGAATTGCTTATTAACCATAAACCTAAGTAGGTTAATAATCCATTTAAAATGATTAATTCAACACCAATTCTATATGCTGTAAAATTAGTAACAATTTCGTTAATAACATAAGTAATAATTGGAGCTAAAATTGCCACAGTAATTATTCCGTACTTAATAGTGATGTTTCTTGTCGTGAAAATTCCGAATGCAAACAATCCTAATAATGGTCCGTAAGTGTAACCAGCAACTTCCATAATTAAGTAAACAATTCCTTTGTTATTAATCATTTTAAAAATCATGATTAAAATAAAGAATACAATGGTAAAAGCTAAATGTACTTTAAGACGAGTATTTCTCTTTTCTTTTTCAGATAAATCATTTCGATCATTAATTTTTAATAAATCGACACAGAATGATGAGGTAACTGCCGTTAATGCTCCATCAGCTGATGGGAATAATGCCGAAATTAATCCAATGATAAAGATGACTGAAATTGCAAGTGGAAAATAACCTTGTAAGGATAATGCTGGGAATAAATCATCACCCATTACATTAACGCCTCCTTGTTGTAAATGGAAAGTTGACTCTACTAAATTGTAAAATCCTCCATTATTAATTGCGTATAAATATAAAATTCCTCCTAAAAATAGGAAAGCTAAATTCACAACTAACAATGTACTTGCAAACGTTATCATGTTCTTTTTTGCATTGGCAACATTGTCAACAGAAATGTTTTTTTGCATCATTTCTTGATCCAATCCTGTCATCGCAATTGTAATAAACATACCACCTAAAATTGTTTTAAGGAAAAATGTTTTAGAATTTGGATCTAAATTGATTAAATGAGTATAATTCTTTGCTGATAATAGGTTAAATGCTTCTACTGGAGATAAGTTTAATTGGTTTAAAATAAACCAAATACATGCAATTAAACTGATGATCATAAATGAAGTTTGCAACGTATCTGTTACTACAATAGTTTTTACACCACCTTCAAAAGTATACAGTAAAACCATTAATAATAGAACGAAAGTCGTTACCCAAAACGGAATTCCTAACGGATCTAGCAAAAAGATTTGTAAAACATTTACAACTAAATATAAACGAGCTGTTGCTCCAATACCGCGGGAAATGATAAAAAATATCGATCCCATTTTATGCGCTTCAACATTAAAACGTCTACCTAAATAGGTATAAATTGAGGTCAGATTCATACGATAATAAAGCGGTAGTAGAATTCCGGCAACAATAAAATAGCCGATAAAAAATCCAATAACCATCATATAGTATTCGAATCCACCATAAACGTATTCGGAACCAGTTAATTTACCAACAGTTCCAGGAACAGAAATAAATGTAACACCACTTAAACTTGTTCCTATCATACCAAAAGCAACTAGCCACCATTTACTTTTCTTGTTTCCATTGAAAAATGAATCGTTGTCTGAGTTTCTACTTGTAAAGTATGATATAACTAAAAGACCTACAAAGTATACTATTACACAAAGTAGTAAAATCGTTGAGTTCATAAAATTTTAACAAATAATTAGTCAAATTTAATACTTTTGATGAAACTATACGTGAATTACATCAAATTGAAAATTAGTATTTTCGTACCTTATAAAATAAATAAATTTTAGAATGAATTATCCAAGTAAAGTATTGGAACGCGCAGTAGAAGAAATGGCTAATTTGCCAGGGATAGGAAAGAGAACAGCTTTACGTTTGGTACTTCACATGTTAAATCGTCCGAAATCGCAAACCGTTGCTTTAGCCGAAGCTTTGGATAATTTAGTAGATGAGGTTAAATATTGTCAAAAATGTCATACAATTTCAGATCACGACGTGTGCGAAATTTGTGTTAATCCAGTGCGTGAGCATGATTTGGTTTGTGTTGTGGAAGATGTTAGAGATGTAATGGCGATAGAAAATACAGGACAATTTAAAGGTACTTATCATGTGTTAGGTGGTAAAATTTCTCCAATGGAAGGAGTTGGACCAACGCAATTAAATATTAATTCTTTGATTAATAGAGCAAAGAATGGAGAAATTAGAGAAATTATTTTTGCTTTAAGTTCTACAATGGAAGGCGATACAACAGTTTTCTATCTTTATCGTCAGTTAAAAGATTATGCAATTCAATTTTCAACTATTGCGCGTGGACTTGGAGTAGGAGATGAGCTAGAGTATGCTGATGAAGCAACTTTAGTACGTTCGATCCAATATCGAGTACCCTATTCAGATCAAAAATTTTAAACCTTCAAATCAATTCAATCCGCTATGCAAAATAAAATTCTAATTATTTGTTTTGATACTCCTTATCCAACGAATTATGGAGGTGTGATTGATATTGTTAGGAAGTTTGAATATTTTAAATCAAAAAATATTAAAATCGATTTAGTTTGTACTTGTTTTGATGAAGAACGAAAACAATTTTTCGAGGATTTTATAAAACAAAATGAAACGATTATTGATAATTACCACATCGAATTAATAAAAGTTTCGCCTTTAAAAGCTTTAAAATTATTTAAAGTACAACCATTTTCAGTTGAGGTTCGTACAATTGATTTTTCAAAGATTGATTTTATTCAGACAGCAAATTATAAGGTTGTTTTGGTTGAACATATGAAGACAACAAAGTCAATTAAGAAATTGATTTCGATTTTTGATAAAAGAAATTCACATCCTGAATTTTGGTTGAGATTGCATAACGACGAAATGGCGTATTATAAAAATATGTATAAAGCGTCGAAAGGTCTGAAAACTATATTTTTTTTGACAGAAAGCTGGAAATATAAGTTCTACGAATCACGAATTTTGAACAGTAATCTGTTTAAAGGTTTTCTATATATTTCTGAAAAAGACAAATTAAATTTCCAAAGCATAACCCATGTTGATACCAATCATCGCTTTTTACCAATTTATCAAACAGCGTCTGATTCGGTTCAAATTTCAGAAAAACCAATTGATTTTTTTTACATCGGAAATTTAGATTTAGATGATAATTTGAAGGCTTTAAAAAAGATAAATTCTTTTTTAGAAGAACATAATTTATGGATTTTTAAAATAATTATTGCAGGAAAATGTTCATCAATTAAACGTGAAAACTCAGTGAAAAACAGTTTTTATAATTCTGATAAAATTACTTTTAGGTTTAATATTAGTCCTATTGAATTACAGAAATTATATCAAAATGCTAAGTTTTTCTTGAATTTTTCTGAAAATGAAAGTGGCGTAAAGACAAAATTAATTGAAGCGTTAGAAAATAAAATTCCTGTTATTTCAGACTTTGAAGGTGCGGACGGAAGCGGTTACGAAAATGAAATTCTGAAAGCTGATGAAATTGAAACCAAGTATTTGTTTGATTTGTTAAATTCCAATAATTCATATTCGATATATTTAAATAAATTTACTGATAGAATAAAAAACAAAGAAAAATTGGTTGTCAATTATTATGATGATTGGTTGAAGTTTAATTAAATATTGATGAAAGTTGTAAATTTTGAGCAAGATGTATTTAATCATTTTTTAGAAAAAACTCTAAAGAATTGGAAATCTGATTCATCAAAAATTTTGATTTTAGGAATTAAAGAAGGTGGATTACCACTTGCAGAAAATGTATTTCAGCTTTTAAATAAATCAGGAAATAAGGTGGATTTAAAATTTATTAAATGCCAAAGACCTTCAACTTCACTAAAAAAGAAAAGTGATTTTCGAAAATCATTGATTCGATCAATTTTTAAAATTACTCCATTTTTTGTTTTAGATTATTTACGAAATGTAGAACACGATCAGCTAACAAAAAAAGCAATCGATTACGATAGAGAAATTATTTTGGACGAAACAATAGATTTTAATTCCTACGATAAAATTTTGATTGTTGATGATGCAGTAGATTCTGGAGTTACTTTAAAAAAAGTGACAGAGTACGTTCAGGATTTAATTGAAAATAAAAGTGCAGTAAAAAGTTTAGCTGTTGTAGTTACAAATGAAAAATCGGTTTTAAAGCCAGATTTCTTTTTGTATGAAAATGTATTAATCCGATTTCCTTGGTCATTAGATGGATAAAAAAGCTGTTTTCGATTTTGATAAAACTTTGATAAAAGTAAATACTTTCCCAATTTGGATTGTATTTGTGTTAATGTATTCTATCGTTAAATTTGATTTTAAAGTCGAAATATTAGAGTTGTTATGGAAAAGAAAATTGACTAAATCAATTTCTCACAATCAATTCAAAGAAGCTTTATTAAATGTGAAATTGGACCAAAGTTATCATTATATTTTTGCGAAATTCATTTCAAATTTTAAGAATGAAAAATGTAGAAAAGAACTAATTATACTTCAAAAACAAAATTATAAAATAGCAATATCTTCAGCTGCTCCTGCGCATTATCTTAAGGCAACGATAAATTATTTATTCCCAAATCATCAATTCATAATAATTGGAGCAAATAGTAAAGAGAATAAATTTTCAGGAAATTATAAGGAAGAAAAGCTGCATAATTTAATCCAATTTGGATTTATCAATTTCAATGAAAAAATTGATTATTTATTTACAGATTCTTATGATGATATTGCTTTAGCTCGTCAAACCAATAAATTAGTTTTGGTATCGCCAGACAAAGGATCTATTAAACTATATAAGTCGAACTATAATAATGATATCGTTATAATATAAAAAAAAGCTGGATTTTAAAATCCAGCTTTTTTTATAATTATTTTACAGAGTCTGTTTTCACTTCTTCTACTACAACTGCAGCAGAATCAGCTTTTACTTCTTCTTTTACTTCTTCTTTTACTTCTTCTTTTACTTCTTTGTGATCTTCACCGTGGTGTCCACCTGCGATAGCTTCCGTACGGTGGTGTACATCATCAGCAGTATATGCTTCGTGTTCTACTGGTAAAACACCTTTGTTACCTCCTGGTTTAGAAGAACAAGAAACTGCTAACATAGCAACTGCTGCTAATAATCCTAATTTATTCATGTCTACAACTTAAAATTTATATGTAAGATATATTTATTTCTAAATGATATACAAAATTAACTAAAATGTTCGTTTTAAAGAAATTTTATTTTAGTTCGCCTATCTTCTGAATACCACCTTTTGTAATATCACCTATTTTCACATCGATTTTTGTATCTAATGGTAAATAAATATCGACACGTGAACCAAATTTAATAAATCCATATTCTTGTCCAGCTACAGCTTGGTCGTTTACATTAGCGTAATTTACGATTCGACGAGCAACTGCACCGGCAATTTGGCGGAATACAACTTTTGTTTTGTTTTCAGTTTCAACAACTACTGTTGTTCTTTCGTTTAATTCTGATGATTTTGGGTGAAATGCAACTAAAAATTTACCAGGATGATATTTAGAAAATGTTACTTTTCCATTCACTGGATAACGAGTTACGTGAACATTTAAAGGGGTCATGAAAATTGATAATTGAATACATTTCTCCTTTAAAATTTCAGGTTCATACACTTCTTCTAAAACGACAACTTTTCCATCTACTGGAGCAATGATACATTTCTCTGAAGATTCTGTTTCTCGAATAGGATTTCTAAAGAACCAAACTACGAATCCAAATAAAATCCATAATGGTAATGATAATAAAATACCATACGGTGAAATAAAATATCCCAACGCAACAGTTATCACTGTAAATAATACCAAGCATCCAATTAATATGGATGTACCTTCTCTGTGAAGTCTCATAAAGTGTATACTAATAAATAATATAAATAGATAAACGGGACTACAAATATAAAACTATCTAACCTATCTAAAAAACCTCCGTGACCTGGAATTAAGTTCCCACTGTCTTTAGTACCGAAAAATCTTTTCAATTTTGATTCAGCTAGGTCACCAATAGGGCCGAAGAATGCAACGATAACTCCTATGATAGTCCAATCTATTTTAATGTTTTGATCGAAATATATTTCAATTAAATAACCACCTAAGATAGTGAAAATGAAACCACCAGCAAATCCTTCCCATGTTTTTGCACTAGAAATTTTTGGAGCAAATTTGTGTTTTCCGAATAAGTTTCCAGCTATGTAAGCAAAAGAATCACTTACCCATAATAGAATAAATACAAATAACAATTCTGGGTACATTTTATTTTCACCAAGGTCAAAACCGAATGTAGGAATTGTAAACGCAAGTATAAATGGTAGTATAATATAAACTACAGCTAATGTAGCTTTAGCAAAGTCATTTTTTAATTCTCTTGTCGAGAAGAAGATTGTGATAGCTGCAATTGTAAATAAAACTGGCCCGATAAACGCTTTTGAGTTTAAGAAGAAATCGTAGTGATTTTCTCCATTTTCAAAAACAGATAAAAATTCTTTACCAAATAATGTAAATAAAAATATCGAAGCAATAATGCTTCCTATAAGGTATAATTTATCTGATAAACCGGTAAGTTTAATGAATTCGTAAAGTGAAAATCCAGCGAATAAAACCATTAATCCTATTAATCCGTATGGGTGAATTGTAGTACCTAGAAAGATAATGAGAGCATAAATTATTCCGGAGATTGCTCTAGGGATAAAATTTTTCATGATAAATCGTCTACCAATAAAAGATAAATATTCTTAGCATTTGGGATTGAACTAAAGCTGTGCATATCCTTTCCTCTGATGCAAGTAATGTTTGATGGTAGATTGTCTTTTTTTAGAGATTTTAATTTTTGTAAAGCATCACTTAAGTTAAGAGCGAATTGCTTTGGTTTTGCCCAAATGATAAAGTTTAAAGGAAATTCTTCAACTTTTCTTCCGGCTGTTTGATGTGCAGAAATCATAATACTTCCGTCGTAAGCACACAGGAATTCACAATTTAAAAATGAAAATCCTTGAGGTAACTCATTCGGATTTAAAGTATTTGGAACACCTATTTTTTCTAATTTAGTTTGTAAGTTAGGATCTACACAAATAACCTTTGACGCATTTTCATATTTAATGATTTGATCAAGGTTATGTAGTGCTTCATTTTCATTTCCACAATAAAGGAAATGGCCACCACCTGCATTAAAATTTGTAGCAAATAATTCGTCTAAAGAAACTTCAGGAATCGAACTATCCTGCCTGAAGATATCAACGTTTTTGTTGTTTTCTTCAGCATCATCTGTAGCGTTTTTATTTAATAATTTTTTAATGACTTTCCACATGAGTAATCATGTTTTTATACAAAACTCAATTAAGTGTTTAAAGTTAGTGAAATTTATGGATTAAAAAAGCAGGAAATAAAAAAACACATCCATCGGATGTGTTTTTTATTGAAATATTATTCGTTAACAATTTCTGTCTCTGTAATTGGTTCTTTAACTTCTGGAAGTATTTCCTCAGTTGTCTGAACTTCGTGTGGTCTTGGACCGAAAATTTCTTCTAAATCTTCTTTAAAGATAACTTCTTTGTCGATTAATTTCTGAGCTAATAAATCAACTTTATCACGATTTGCTCTTAAAATATCTTTCGCTCTTTCGTATTGTTCTTCAATCATAGCTTTGATTTCTCGATCAATAACTTGAGCAGTTACTTCTGAATAAGGTTTAGAGAAACCATATTCATTTTGACCTGAAGAATCGTAATAAGAAACATTACCAATTTCTTTATTCAATCCGTAAATTGTAATCATTGCATTGGCTTGCTTTGTTACCTTTTCTAAGTCACTTAAAGCTCCTGTCGAAATATTACCGAAAACAACTTCCTCAGCAGCACGACCACCCATTGTTGTACACATTTCGTCTAACATTTGTTCAGTGGTTGTAATTTGTCTTTCTTCAGGTAAATACCAAGCTGCACCTAACGAACGACCACGTGGTACAATTGTAACTTTAACTAACGGAGCAGCATGTTCTGTTAACCATCCGATAGCTGCATGACCAGCTTCGTGGTAAGCGATACGTTTCTTTTCTTGTGGTTTAATTACTTTACTTTTCTTTTCAAGTCCACCAATAATACGGTCAACAGCATCTAAGAAATCTTGTTTTTCAACCACTTCTTTGTTCTTACGAGCAGCAACTAAAGCTGATTCGTTACAAACATTAAAAATATCAGCACCAGAGAAACCTGGAGTTTGTTTAGCTAAGAAATCAACATCAACATCTTCACCTAATTTTAAAGGACGTAAGTGAACTTTAAAAATTTCTTTACGCTCATTTAATTCTGGTAAATCAACGTGAACGGTACGGTCAAAACGACCAGGACGTGTTAATGCTTTATCTAAAATATCTGCACGGTTAGTTGCGGCAAGTACAATAACATTTGCTTCTGTACCGAAACCATCCATTTCTGTCAATAATTGATTTAATGTATTTTCACGCTCATCATTAGATCCTGAAAAATTTGATTTTCCACGAGCTCGTCCAATTGCGTCAATCTCATCAATAAAGATAATTGAAGGAGATTTTTCTTTTGCGTTTTTGAATAAATCACGAACACGAGAAGCACCTACACCTACAAACATTTCAACGAAATCTGAACCAGATAAAGAAAAGAAAGGAACTTTTGCTTCACCAGCTACTGCTTTTGCTAATAATGTTTTACCTGTACCTGGAGGTCCTACTAATAAAGCACCTTTAGGTATTTTACCACCTAATTTTGTGAATTTATCTGGGTTACGTAAGAATTCAACAATTTCTTCAATTTCTTCTTTAGCACCTTCTAATCCAGCAACATCTTTAAAAGTTGTTTTGATGTGATCATCACCTTCAAATAATTTAGCTTTTGATTTACCAACGTTGAAAATTCCACCTTGTCCTCCGCCAGCAGATCCACCCATCTTACGGAATAAGAAGAAGTAAACTAATCCAATAAATGCAATCCAAATTAAGATTTGAATAAACATTTTACTGAAAGCATCAGGAGTTTTGGTAATTAACTTTACGTTTTTGTTAGGGCTTTTAGCAACAATTTCGTTAAATTCTTTTTCAAAGTTACCAGCATCGGCAACTGTAAAAGAGAAATTAGGACTAACACTTGTTCCTAAAGAAGGAAAAGATGGTTCTTGATTTTTAAATTGCTTAAATTCTTCAGTATTTAAAGCAGCGTCTGTTAAATAAACTGCTACTTTATTATTTTCTAAATCTAAGTCAACCTGATCAATGTATCCTTTTTGTATGTAAGAATTAAACGTACCACGGTCTAAATTTTTTGTTTGTCCACCAATACTTGGGACAAGGAAAAAGAAGCCAATTAGTAGTAATCCAATGATGGCATACATCCATGTTGGATTAAAACCTTTAGGTTTAAAATTATTTTTTTTCAATTTCTTTTTGGTTTCGTTTTAAATTGATTAATAGTTCATTTCGATACGAGTCTCTACTGCGTCACCCCATAAACTTTCGATGTCGTAGTATTCTCTGTATTCTTCTTGGAAGATATGAACAATTACATTTGTGTAGTCCATTAAAATCCAGTGCTTGTTTTGTGTACCTTCAATGCTGTAAGGTCTTTCGTGCATTTCTGTTTTTACAGTTCTTTCAATTGAAGCTGCAATTGCACTAACTTGTGTATTTGACTTTCCATTACAAATTACGAAATATTGAGTAAATGCATTTTCGATTTCTCTTAAATCTAAAATTGTAATTTCTTCTCCCTTAACATTTGTAATTCCATCAACAATGCTATCCAATAAGTCTTTTGTATATTGTGTATCTATCATCTTATATTTATGTAAACGGCAAATTTAATTAATCTTAGGGATATATTAAAGATTTTAAAATAACTTTAACCACTTATTTAATCAAGTCGAGTAAAATGAAAATTATCACGTTCGATACACTTCCCAATACGAATGATTATTTATCTGATTTATCCAAAAAAGATGCCAACTCTTGGACTGTCATACACACCTACAATCAAACGGAAGGTAGAGGTTATGCAGGAAATAAATGGATAGAGGAAGAAAATAAAAATTTAACCTTTAGTTTATTGATAAAAAGTGATTTAGAATACATGGAATTGATCTATCTAAATCAATGGATTGCTAATTCTATCTACAAATCGCTAAGCCAATTCAGTAAAGGGTTTGAAATAAAATGGCCTAATGATATAATTCTTAATGGAAAAAAAATATGTGGCGTTTTGGTGGAGAACTCAAAGTCTAAAGATGGGATGAATTCGGTGATCGGAATTGGTGTGAATTTGAATCAAACTGATTTTAATCATTTGCCTAAAGCAACGTCTTTGGCGAATGAAACTGACAAAGTGTATGACATTATGACTATTTTGGAACATATTGTTTTGACTTTTAAAAATGAATATTACTTGATTGAAGACAAAAATTTTGACGAAATAAGTTCTTATTACAATAATAAATTATTTAGAAAAGACGTAATTTCAACTTTTATTAAAAATGGAGTAGAAGTTAAAGGGATTATAAGAGAAGCTACAAATAGAGGTACATTAATTGTAGAAATCGACAACGAAAGACTAGAATTTTTGCACAAACAAATCGAACTTGTTTTTTAATCATCTTTAATAAAGTATTTTTGTCTTATGGAAGAATATGTAGTATTGGTAGACCGAGAGGATAATGAATTAGGTTTGATGGAAAAACAACAAGCGCATGTTGCTGGTTTGTTGCATCGTGCTTTTTCGGTTTTTATATTTAATTCTAAAGGTGAATTAATGTTACAACAGCGCGCCGCAACCAAATATCATTCGCCAACTTTATGGACCAATACATGTTGCAGCCATCCACGTGAGAACGAGTCTTACAAAAATGCAGCACATCGTAGATTGATGGAAGAAATGGGATTTGATTGCGATTTATCGTACAAATTTCATTTTATTTATAAGGCAAGTTTAGATAATGGTTTAACAGAGCACGAATTAGATCATGTATTTATTGGTACTTACGACGGAGAGCCAGAATTAAATCCAAGTGAAGTAATGGCGTATCGTTGGGTAGAAATGGATGATTTAAAAAAAGATATACAAAAGAATTCTCAAAACTATACCGCTTGGTTCAAGATTATTTTTGACCAATATATTTCTCATATCGAAGCATAAATTTATTTACAAATGAAAGTAACAATTAATCGTAAAGCACATTTTAACGCTGCACATCGTCTGAATAACCCTAATTGGACTGAAGAAAAAAATAGAGAAGTTTTCGGAAAATGTTCAAATCCGAATTATCACGGACATAATTACGAATTAATTGTTAGTGTAAAAGGAGATATTGATCCTGAAAGTGGTTTTGTAATGAATCTTGATGTGTTAAGAAAAATTATTGAGGATGAAGTTGAAGAATATTTAGATCATAAAAATTTGAATTTAGATATTGAGTATTTTAAAACTATAAATCCAACAGCAGAAAATATTGTTGTTTTAATATGGAATAGAATTCGTGCTAAATTGGATGATAAACTAGATTTAAAAGTAACTCTTTACGAAACACCTAGAAATTACGTAGAATACGAAGGAGAATAATATGCAAATAGGAGATCACATCCCATCGTTTTCTTTGGAGGATAGCAAAGGAAATTGGTTCAATTCAGACGAATATCTATATAAAAAATATTTTGTATTGTTTTTTTATCCAATGGATTTTACGCCAGGTTGTACCAAGGAAGCATGCAGTTTTAGAGATATTAAAAAAGAATTTGACCAATTAGATGCTATCATTGTTGGTATCAATGGTCAATCGACTTCTTCACATGAAAAATTTTCGAAGAAGCACGATTTAAATTATCCGTTACTTTCTGATAAAAAAGGGATTTTAACAAAACGATTAGGTATTAAAAAGACATTTGGTTTAATAACACCAAGAGAAACGTTTGTATTTAATAAAGAAGGAAAATTAATTAAACATATCGCATCTAACAGAGCAGATTTACATATAGAAGATGCCTTAGAAGCTATAAAAAAAGACCAAGAAAATTAATCTTGGTCTTTTTTATTTCTATTGATAAACCATGTTCTGATGAAAGTTCTGTAAACGAAAAATACAGCAGCTCCGATGACTGAATAAATCAACATTGACGTCATGTCACTTTTATCAAAAAGATATTTCATCCCGAATAATACGATGAAGAAAACTCCAGTTAAAAATAAATTTTGTTTCATAGTTCAAAGATACGTTTTCTATTTCGGGTAAATCAATAAAGGACCTATTTCTTCAAGTTTTTCAGATTCGGCTATTTGATTTGGATTAGTACCAGGTTCATCTTGTGGGATTTTTAGATTCTTTTTAGCATAAAAATCAATCCAATAATCGTCAAATTTTCCAGTTTCTGGATTTTTAAAATTCATGGGAATTAATTTAAAAACATAATCTTTTCTAAAAGCTCTTTCGATAAAATCTGAACAATAAAACGTATCATCATTTAAAATATAATTCCAATTATAAGCTTTTCCTACTAATGATTTTGCAGTTAAAATGGCATCAGGAATAGTATGTTGAAATTCGGGTTTTAACCGATAAATTACAATATTGTTATTCTTTTTTGTTTGGGTTTGATAAAAATGATTGATTTCTTCTCGTTGGGAACCACCTGAAGGTGAGGCATGCAACACGAAAATAGAATCTTTTGTTTTTTCAATTAAACCTACATGATCATAATTGCGTTTTTCAGAAACTTGAGTTACTCGATTAATTGCACCAGATAAATCTTTAGTTTGTGCACTTACTAAAATTAAATCTCCATTATCTAAATCATGAATAGAAAGAAGGGAATTACCAATTGTATCATGAGTATCTGCCTTTCTTAATGATATATTTTTATTACAACTATTTATACTGAAAAACAATAAAGACAATATTAGGATAGGAAAAAGATTATTTATTTTTTTCATACGTAATTATTTGTATTTTTAAACTCTATTACAAAGGTATAGTTTATGGATTTCAAAAAAGGTTTAACAGCTACAATAATAGTATTATTAATTGGATTAGGAATTGCAATTGTTGTAGGAAGTAATCAAGGTCGTGATGTGTTTTTTATCAACGATTTTGATGCTATCGTTACTAACTCTATTCCTGCAAAGAAGAATAAAGAATATTCATTTCAAATTGTTCGTTTAAAAGGTGAAGTGAATGATACGATATTAGTAAAACCTTGTGAAACTTGTAAAGTAGAAAAGTTATCCGGCCAAATAAGCATAAAGTTTAAAAATGAGTTTCATACAGGAACCTCAAGATTTAGTTTCGAACCTTATAAAGCAACTTCAGGAAAACTAAAAATAGTTCATAAAATTAGATAGATGGATTTGTAAGTTTGTTTTCTTTGCCAATAAAATTCCTTATTTTTGGAAGAAATAATTAAACAAGCAAACATAAAATGAAAGTAACTGCATTAAACCAAAAGCACAAAGATTTAGGTGCAAAAATGGTTCCTTTTGCTGGATATGAAATGCCAGTTCAATACGCAGGTGTAAACCAAGAACACTTTGTAGTTCGTGAAAAAGTTGGTGTTTTTGACGTTTCTCACATGGGGCAATTCTTTTTAAAAGGTGAAAAATCAACTGATTTATTACAATACTTATTAACAAACGATGTTACTAAAGTTGCAATAGGACAAGCGCAATATAATGCAATGCCAAATGAAAAAGGAGGTATTGTTGATGATTTAATTATCTATAAAATGGCTGATGACGAATGGTTAGCTGTTGTTAATGCGTCGAATATTGATAAAGATTGGGAATGGATGAACAAGCACAACACTTTTGGTGTTGAATTAACGAACAAATCAGACGAAATGTCTTTGTTAGCTATCCAAGGACCAAAGGCTATTGAAGCAATGCAATCTTTAACGGATATTAATTTAGCTGAAATTCCTTTTTATCATTTCGCAATCGGAACTTTTGCGGGTATTGAAAATGTAATTATTTCTGCAACTGGATATACAGGTTCTGGAGGTTTTGAAATTTACTTTGCTAACGAACAAGCAAACGAAATGTGGGATAAAGTTATGGAAGCGGGTAAACCTTTCGATATTGAGCCATGTGGTTTAGCAGCTCGTGATACTTTACGTTTAGAAAAAGGTTACTGTTTATATGGTAATGATATCAACGACGAAACGACTCCATTAGAAGCCGGTTTAGGTTGGGTTACTAAATTAGATACAGGATTTATTTCTTCTGACATTATTAAGGCACAAAAAGAAGCAGGTGTTGAGAAGAAATTAGTTGGTTTCAAGATGATTGAACGTGGAATTCCTCGTCACGATTACAAAGTTGTTGATGACTATGAAAACACTTTAGGAATCGTAACTTCTGGAACACAATCTCCAATGTTAAAACAAGGAATTGGTTTAGCTTATGTTCATGTAGATTTTGCAAAAGTTGGAACTAATATTAGAATTCAAATTCGTGATAAAAATGTTTTAGCAGAGGTAGTTAAATTACCTTTCGTTTAAAATTCACATTTTCTAAATTTATTATAAAAAAAAGGCTATTTCAATTTTGAAGTAGCTTTTTTTATATTTTATTATTAATAATATAATATATTTTTTGTTGAATATAATTTCAATGTATTAGCTTTAAATTATTAATACAATAAAAATTGTTAAATTTTAGTGTTTAATTAACTTTTTGTTGTGTTTTTATAAAAATGAAATCTATATTTGTGTAACACTGTTCCTGAATGGTCTATATTAAGGAATTAACACTAATTATGAATTAAGAATCCCATCGTTCTTCGATGGGATTCTTTTTTATTTAAAACTATGTTATATGATTTTGAAAAGTTGAGCAAGATTTATAAATCTTCATCGTATAAATCAATGATAGGGCGTGGATCTTTTTTCTTGATTTGATATAACCAATAAACAAAAACTCCGATACCGTTTCCAAGAATAATTGCTAATATCCATAATAAGCGATCGTCACTTTCCATTAAATTTGGATTTTTTACAGCATGTACCACAAAGTAAATAAAGGAGATTACTCCGACAAAAAATCCTAAGAATACTAAGAATATAAAAATTACAAGATTACCTAATAAAGAAACTAACATTGATTTAGAAGTTCCTTCGTGTCCTAATTGCGAATCTATTGTTCCGAAAAGTGAAAAAAAGATCACAAGATAACTTAGCATTGCAAGGATGAAAATAGCTAAAGGGATGATAGCTAGAATAGTTTGTAATTTTGTGTTATTCAATAAAGATGTTAAATCTCTATCCAATATTGGCATTGTTTTCATTTGAAAAGTAGGCTTTAATTTTTTCTGCACGGGATTTACCGACAATATTAGTTAGTTCCTCCAAAGATGCAGATTTTATTTTTTGTACCGTCTTAAAATTTGTTAATAATTCTTTAATTGTTTGGGGTCCAATTCCAGGTATATCATCTAATTCTGATTTAAAAGCATTGTTACTTCTTCTGTTGCGATGACGCGTAATACCAAATCTATGAGACTCATCGCGAACATGTTGTAATACTTTTAATGTTTCAGAAGTTTTATCTAAATATAAAGGATATGGATCGCCAGGATAATAGATTTCTTCTAATCGTTTTGCAATCCCGATAATCGATATTTTTCCTCTTAACCCTAATCGATCGATAGAATTTAAGGCAGAACTTAATTGACCTTTTCCACCATCTATCAAAATTAAATCTGGTAATGCTTCACCTTCTGCTAAAACACGAGAATATCTTCTGTAAATAACCTCTTCCATCGTCGCAAAATCATTCGGACCTTCAACTGTTTTAACATTAAAAATGCGATAATCTTTTTTACTTGGTTTTCCATCTTTAAAAACAACACAAGCCGAAACTGGATTTGTTCCCTGAATATTAGAATTATCAAAACCTTCGATATGGCGTGGTTCTTTTGGTAATCGTAAATCAGTTTTCATCTGGCTCATAATACGATTTGTATGACGATCCGGATCAACAATTTTTGTTTGTTTTAATTGTTCTAAACGATAAATTTTAGTGTTTTTAATTGATAAATCAAGAATGTGTTTCTTTTCGCCAATCTTAGGAACAATTATTTTTCTGAATGGAATTTCGATGCTCAATTCAAATGGAACATAAATTTCTTTAGAGTTTAAATTAAAACGTTCAGAAAAATCTATAATTCCTCTTTCCAATAAATCTTCGTCTGTCTCATCTAATTTTTTCTTCCATTCTTCCGTATGTGATTGGATGATTGCACCTTGATAAATTTTCATAAAATTGATGTAGGCATATTCTTCATCAGAAGTTATAGAGAATACATCAACGTTAGAAATTGTTGGAGAAACAATAGTAGATTTAGCTTGATATTTAGCCAAAATCCCTAATTTATCTTTTATGATTTGAGCTTTTTCGAATTGTAAATTCGAAGCATATTTTGTCATTTTATCAATCAAATAACTTTTTGCTTCGCTAAATTCACCTTTTATAATATTTCGTATCGCATTAATTTGTTCATCATAATCTTCCTCTGATTGGTAACCTTCGCAAGGACCTAAACAATTTCCGATGTGATATTCTAAGCAAACTTTGTATTTATTATTTTCAATATTTTTTTCAGATAAATCAAACGTACACGTTCTCACTTGATACAAATCTTTGATTAACCCCAATAAAATTTTCATTGTTTTAACACTAGAGTAAGGACCAAAATATTCAGATCCGTCTTTGATTACATTACGAGTGGAGAAAATTCTAGGAAAACGCTCTTTTTTAATACAAATCCAAGGATATGTTTTGTCATCTTTTAACAAGATGTTATAACGAGGTTGATGCTCTTTAATTAGATTATTTTCTAATAAAAGTGCATCATATTCTGAGTTGACATTGATAGTTTCGATGTTATCAATATTTTTTACTAAAACTCGTAATCGTTTAGAATCATGAGTTTTATTGAAATAAGAATTTACGCGTCGTTTAAGATTTTTAGCTTTTCCGACGTATAGTAAATCCCCGTTTTTATTATAATATTGATAAACTCCAGGAGTTTCGGGTAATGAGGCTAATTTTAATTTAACGTTATCATTCATTAATCAACTGCAACAATATTAATTTTTTCATGTGCTTCGTCAATGTAGATTAATAATTTTTCTTTGATTGTGTAACCTAATTGTTGGAAAAAACTTGCGTATTGATTGATTTGAAAATGATGCGTTGTTTCTGGTTGACCAGTTTTATAATCGATAATTGTACAATTATTTTCATTATCAATTACCACACGATCGGCACGAAAAATTTCACCACTTTGATCAATAAAATCTCGCTCGTTTAGCACTTTTAATCCTTTTGCAAAGTACGGAACTAAAACTGAATTGGATAAAATTATTTCGATTCCTTTTTTAATTTTATCTAAATTTTCTGCAGATATTGTTCCGCGTTGATGTTCTAAAGCAATCGTCTTTTCAACATCGTCACTTGTTTTTATTTGTGCCAACACATTATGTATCGCATTGGCATATTCAGTAAGCTCTAATTTTTTCTGTGCTCGTTCCGAATTTGTATTTACGGTTAATTTATTATTCCAATCCAAAGAATGAATCTTAATTTCTTTAGAATCATTTGGTTTCGAATCTATTGTGCTTAATCTTTCGGGTGTTCCAAATAATATAGCTTTATCTTCTGTAATCCCTTTCGATGTAATAAAATCGTGGATATAATTTGCAATCGAATGTGATTTTGATGATTCTTTAGGTTTTAAAGCAATAAGATATAATTGTTCTTTTGCACGAGTTGTTGCTACGTACAATGTATTAATTTCGTCCATCTGAACAAGATTTTCTTCATCTTCAATGGCTTTTTTAATTGAATCGTCTTGAATTGTTTTTAAATCATTATTGATTCCTAAATAAAAATTTTCAAAAGGATTTACTTCAGTTTTTTCTAATGGAATCCAAATTTTATTGTTTTTCGGAGTCCAATCTAAGAACGGAATAATCACGACCGGAAATTCTAATCCTTTCGATTTATGAATCGTCATAATTTGTACCGCATCAACTCCTTTTGGAGTTTTTACAGATGATTTATCTTTTGCAGTTTGCCAATATTCTAAAAATGAATTCAAGTCCGACTCGTTTTTAGAAGTATATTCTAAAATAACATCTAAAAAAGTTAAAATATAAGCAGGCGATTTTTCTTCTAAATTTAAAGATCGGATCGCTTTTTCTGTAAAATCGTATAACGAAAGATTTTCATTTTTGATAAAGGTTAAATCGATAGTTAACTCTTTCATTAAATCAATAAATCCGTCCAATTTCTTATTGATTGCTTTTTCAATCGTAGAAGTTAAATCTTCAGATTTGAATAATTCTAACTCAAAAGCTACCATAATAAAACGAATTTTACTTTGTTCGTCTAACGGATTTGCAGCGATTTTAAATAAATATTCAAGCAACTGAATTTCGTATGAATTCTTTAACAATAAAGCTTCGTTGGAAATTACGACAATATTATTTTCAGTTAAATGTTTCGCAATAGAAATTCCTTGCGCATTGCTACGAACTAAAATAGCAATATCACTTAACAAGAATCCATTTTCTCTACATTGATTGATATATTCTAAAACATACGTTAGATTTTCTTCTTTAAATTGATCTTTCGAACGTTCTAAATTTTCAATAAATTGAATTTGAACATAACCATCTTTTCTGTGATTATGTTTTTGTTTATTTCCTTTTATATATAGATTTTGATATTCCTGTAAATTTAATTTTGGAGCGATGTGCGTATACAATTCATTATTGAACTGAATAATATTTTCATGGCTTCGCCAATTGGTATCTAATTCTTGAACTTTGATGTTTAAATCTTCCTTATTTTCAATCAAGCCAATCATTTGTGCAGGATTTCCACCTCGCCAACGATAAATAGATTGTTTCGCGTCGCCAACCAACATAATTGTGTCTGATTGAGCACGAGCATTTTCAATCAGCGGATCAAAATTTTGCCATTGTAGAGTAGAAGTGTCCTGAAACTCATCTATAAAATAATGATTGTAACGACTACCAATTCGTTCGTAAATAAAGTTAGCAGGTTGATCGCGTAAATGTTTACTGATTTTGGTATTAAATTCATTAATCAATAAAACATTTGATTCTTTTTTGATCGATTCTAAAGATTTTTCTACTTCATTAATTAACGAAATCGAAGAAATATTTTTCTGAATATTTGATAGTAAAATTAATTTGTTATTAAGTTTTAAGAATTGTTCAAATAGTGTTTTAATTTCAGGAAATATTTGTTCAGCAACAGGATTTATTTTTTTAGTTTCTAAATATTTACCTTCATAAACGTGTTTTTTAGCACCATCAATAGAAGGTAATGGAGAATATTTATCCCATTTAATTAATTTATTTAGAAAAGCGCCGACTCCTTGTGTAGTTTTCCCAGGTAAATCTGCTAATGTTAAACCATTTTTATTTAATAAATCTAAAAAGGCTTCACCAATATAAACGATACCATCTTTGATGTCTTTAATATCCTCAAAAATTGTTTTTCTATATGCAACGAAATCGTCCAATGATACATTACGAAGATTCTCTAAATGCTCTAAATTTCGATCATTAGAAATATTGACAGTATCGGACGAAAGTGATTTTCGAATATCCCACGATTTGTTATCGTCCATATTATCTAAGGCAATAGAAATCATGGTTTCTGTCAATTTTTGATCTTCACCAATTTTTGAATACAATAAATCAACAGATTCTTCAATAATTTCTTGCGTGTTCATTTCTACATCAAAATTCATCGATAATCCCAAATCTTGAGCAAATGATTTCATCAAACGCAAGTTGAATTTATCAATTGTAGAAATTGAAAATTTTGAGTAATTGTGCAAAATAGCGATCAAGATTTTACGTGCACGTTCTTGAATAATTGTTGGTTCAAGATTTAATTCTGCGGAAAGAGATAAAATATAATCATCAAAAGTTTTAGTTGTATCAGCTAATTCTTCTAAAGTTTCGATAATACGTTCCTTCATTTCATTAGCTGCTTTGTTAGTGAAAGTAATGGCCAAAATGTGTTCGAAACGATAAACACTTTCATCCTTCAATAACAAAGAAATAAATTCTTTTACTAACGTGTACGTTTTACCTGCTCCGGCAGAAGCATTGTAAATCTTAAAATCGCCTGCTTGTAACAATTCAATAAATTTTTAGAAAGTTAATAATTCTACACAAGATTATGAAATTTGAAAGCCAAACAATGACGCATAAAAAAGGAAGTCATTTTGACTTCCTATAAATTGTTATAATTTTTTACTTCACAATTCCATCTACATAATCCATAATCATCGCCGTTGCGTTGGGCGATTTCTGAACAAAATCTCCAGCTTTTTGACCTGAAGATTTTCTAAAAGATTCATCATTCATTAATTGATTAAAAATCGAATCAAATTCTTGTTGATTTGCAATTGTAAAACCACCACCAACTTCTATCAAATCCACAGCTTCCTGAAATTTTTTGTATTTCGGTCCGAAAACCACAGGATTTCCAAAAGTTACAGCTTCTAATGTATTGTGAATTCCTGCTCCAAATCCTCCACCGATATAGGTAATATCAGCGTAAGCGTAAACTTTAGAAAGAATTCCGATAGTATTTAAAATGAAAATTTTGGCTTGTTTAATTTGCTCAGTTGATGTTTTTTCTAATTCCGAAAATTTAACGACTGGAAGATTTAATTTAGAAATAAAAGCTTCGATTTCTTTCTCATGTAAATTGTGAGGCGCAAAAAGAATCTTCCAATCGTTTTTTAATTTTTCATTGATTAATGAAAGAAATAATTCTTCATCTTTTGGCCACGAACTTCCAACAACAATTAATTTAGAATCACCTTTAAACTGCTTCATAAAATCCAATTGGTTGTTTTGATGAACGATTTGCTTTACGCGATCAAAACGAGTATCTCCAGTTAATGTTGATTGTTGAATTCCAATTGAATCCAGCAATACTTTACTTTTTTGGTTCTGAATAAAGAAGTGTGAAATCAAATTTAATTTTTGTGCAAACCAATTATGACCATTATTCTTGAAGAAATTTTGACTTTCTCTAAAAATCGCTGAAACGACAATAGTTGGAATATTTTTTTGATGTAAAGCTGAAATTAAATTAAACCAATATTCATATTTTACTAAAACTAATAATTCAGGATGTAGAACTTTTATTAATTTCTCTGCATTATTTTTTGTGTCTAATGGTAAATAAAAAATTACATCAGCTCCGGGATAATTTTTACGAATTTCATAACCAGAAGGCGAGAAGAATGAAACCGCAATTTTATGCGAAGGATATTTTTCTTTTAGCGCTTCGATTACAGGACGACCTTGCTCAAACTCTCCTAATGATGAACAATGAACCCACAAAACACGATCTGTTGAATTGATTTTTGAAGCAATTTGTTCTTCCCAATCTTTTCGACCATTTACCCAAAGTTTTGCTTTTTTATTAAATCCTGAAGCCAATTTTAACGCTAATCCGTACGCCTTAATTGATGTGTTATAAAATCCTTGCACAATGCTGCAAAGTTAAGAAATATTGAATAAGGTTTTTTTGTACATTTGCTATAGATTTTCAGTTAAACAAAGAAAACTGATTAACAGAATTCATACACTATGAAAAAAATCCAAATGGTTGACTTACAAAGTCAATATCAAAAAATAAAAGCAGAAGTTGACGCTTCTATTATGAATGTTATTGAATCTGCAGCGTTTATCAACGGTCCAGAGGTAAAACAATTCCAAGAAGATTTAGAAAAATATTTAGGTGTAAAACACGTAATTCCTTGTGGAAACGGTACGGATGCTTTACAAATTGCTTTAATGGCTTTAGGTTTAGAGCCAGGTGATGAAGTAATTACAGCAGATTTTACATTTGCAGCTACTGTTGAGGTAATTGATTTATTAAAATTAAAATCAGTTTTAGTTGATGTTAATTTAGATACTTTTACAGTTGATACAGAAAAATTAAAAGCAGCAATTACGCCAAAAACTAAAGCAATTATTCCAGTTCATTTATTTGGACAATGTGCGAATATGGATGAGGTAATGGCAATTGCTAAAGAGCATAATTTATATGTTGTAGAAGATACAGCACAAGCTATTGGAGCTGAATACAAAGGTAAAAAAGCAGGTACAATTGGTAATATTGGATGTACTTCTTTCTTCCCGTCTAAAAACTTAGGTTGTTACGGTGATGGTGGGGCTATTTTTACAAATAATGATGAATTAGCGCACCGTTTACGTGGAATTGTAAATCACGGAATGTACAAACGTTACTACCATGATGAAATTGGAGTAAATTCTCGTTTAGATTCAGTTCAAGCGGCAGTTTTACGTCACAAATTACCTCATCTTGATGGTTACAACGCGGCTCGTTTAGCAGCAGCTACTTATTATTCAGATGCTTTTGCTGATATTGATGAATTAGTTACACCAGTAATTTCTTCAGATTCTACTCATGTTTTTCACCAATATACATTACGAGTTTTAAACGGTAAAAGAGATGCTTTACAAGCTTTTTTAACTGAAAAAGAAATTCCAGCAATGATTTATTACCCAGTTCCATTACGCAAGCAAAAAGCTTATGATAGTGGAGATTATGTTGATGCTGATTTCCCAAATACTGATACTTTAGTTACAGAAGTTATGTCTTTACCGATGCATACAGAATTAGATGAAGAACAATTAGTTTACATCACTTCTGCAGTGAAAGAATTTTTCGGAAAATAGATTTTAGAAATATCTTTAAATAAAGTCCTTACAGTTTTGTGAGGACTTTTTTATTTCGCTATTTTTGAGAAAGTATAATTACGACTACACACAAGGATGAATAAAATTTTAGTAACTGGAGGACTGGGATATATAGGATCTCATACAGTTGTCGCTTTGCAAAATGCAGGTTATGATGTTGTCATTATTGACGATTGTTCAAATGCAGAAGAAAATTTCTTAGAAAGAATTACTTCAATTACGAATATCAAACCTGAATATTTTAAAATCGATTTAAAAGATGAAAATTCAGTTCGAGAATTCTTTCAATATAACAAAGTAAACGGAATCATTCATTTTGCAGCCTACAAAGCGGTTGGAGAATCTGTGCAAAAACCACTAATGTATTACCGTAATAATTTAGTAGGTTTAATTAATGTATTAGAATCGATGCAAGATTTTGATGTAAATAACATCATTTTTAGTTCATCTTGTACGGTTTATGGTCAGGCTGATAAAATGCCAATTGATGAGCAAACACCACTAAAAAAACCAGAATCTCCTTATGGTAAAACGAAACAAATGGGAGAAGAAATTTTAGAAGATTTCTCAGCTGTATCTGGTAAAAATGTAATTTGTTTACGATATTTTAATCCGGTTGGAGCGCACGAATCAGCTAAAATTGGAGAATTACCTAAAGGAATTCCTAATAATTTAGTTCCTTATGTAACGCAAACTGCAGCAGGTATTCGCGAATGTTTATCTGTTTGGGGTGATGATTATCCTACGCGTGACGGAACTGCAATTCGTGATTATATTGATGTCAATGATTTAGCAGTTGCGCATGTAAAAGCAATGACTCGTTTAATCGAAGGTAAAAACAAAACTACTTTAGAGTTTTTTAATCTAGGAACTGGAAGAGGATCTACAGTTTTAGAAGTGGTTAATGCATTTCAAGAGGCCAATAATATAAAAGTGAATTACCAAATACAAGGTCGTCGTGAAGGTGATATTGTAGAAGCTTACGCAAATAATACGTTAGCAAAAACAGAATTAGGTTGGATTCCAACTGTTTCGTTGGAAGAATCTTTACGTAATTCTTGGAAATGGGAACAAGGCTTAAGAGCGGAATAAGAAAATTATAAAAAGCAATATCAGATAAATTTAATCCGAGTTTTTAACTCGGATTTTTTTATTGGTATGATAGAGTTAGATAAAAAATTGTAAATTAGCTTTTGAAAAAGTAACATAATGAGTGTTGAGTTAAGACCAGACGGAAGAGTGAAAAAACCAGAGTGGTTACGTGTAAAATTACCTACTGGAAAAAAACATAAAGAATTAAGAGGTTTAGTTGATAAATATAAATTAAACACAATTTGTCAAAGTGGTAGCTGTCCAAATATGGGTGAATGTTGGGGCGAAGGAACGGCGACTTTTATGATTTTAGGTAACGTATGTACACGTTCGTGTGGTTTTTGTGGGGTAAAAACAGGTCGTCCAGAGCAAGTGGATTGGGCTGAACCAGAAAAAGTAGCTCGTTCAATTAAATTAATGAAAATTAAACACGCGGTTTTAACATCTGTTGATCGTGACGATATCAAAGATATGGGATCGATTATATGGGCAGAAACTATTCGTGCGGTTCGTCGTATCAGTCCTGGCACAACTATGGAAACATTAATTCCAGATTTCCAAGGGATAGAAAAACACATTGATCGTATTATTGATGCTGGTCCAGAAGTTTTATCACACAATATGGAAACTGTTCGTCGTTTAACTCGCGAAGTTCGTATACAAGCGAAATATGATCGTTCTTTAGAAGTTTTACGTTATGCAAAAGAAGCTGGTCAACGTCGTACAAAGACAGGAATTATGCTTGGTTTAGGTGAAATGGAAGATGAGGTTTTCGAAACGATTCAAGATGTTGCAAATGCGAATGTAGATGTAATTACAATTGGTCAATATTTACAACCAACAAAACAACATTTACCATTAAAAGAATTTATCACGCCAGAGCAATTTAAAAAATACGAAGATTTTGCTCGCGGATTAGGATTCCGTCATGTAGAATCAGGACCATTGGTTCGTTCTTCTTATCACGCAGAAAAACATATTTTATAAAATAGGTTATCAATTATATTTAAAAGAGTTACAATTTGTTGTAACTCTTTTTTTATTTTTAATAAAATTAATTTTAAAATGAAAAAACTTTTTTATTTACTACTCGTACTTACTTCTGTTGCAAATGCTCAGATTTATGAAGTAAAAGTCGAATTACAGCATCGTACAAAATATACACCTGAATATATTGAAATGAGTTTTGGAGATATAAAAGATACTGAACTTAGAAAATGGAACATTGAACAGAACGAAAATCCAGAACCATTAGATTATTTAATTTATTCATCTGAAAAAGAATATAATTCAATCGAACAAGAGAAAATAGATAACTCACAAGATGCAAAAGGAGGAGTGAAAAAATCTGTAGCAGGTTTACCTTTTGGATTAACATATTCAGATTTTAATACCAATGAGAATTTTCGAGAAGTAGATGTTTATGGTAAAAAGTATATCGTTAAAAATCCTATTGAAAAATTATCTTGGGAATTTACGAATGAAACCAAAGAAATTTTAGGTTACAAAGTTCAGAAAGCAAAATCAAAGTATAAATCTGGTCAAATTGTTTATGATGTTGACGCTTGGTTTACAAAAGATATAGATTTTAAATTTATGCCAATTGCAGTACAATTTTTGGATGGTTTTGTATTGGAAATGAATTTATTTATGGAAATTCCAGAAGTAGGAAGAATGGATAATTTTATTCGTGTGCAAAACATTAAACCAAATGTCAGAAATTATAAATTCAAAAATCCTTTAAAAGCAGATAAAAAATCTAAACTACAAATTATATCGCCACAAGAATTAAGCGATATTTATGACGAAGCCAATCGTAAACGAAATGAAATGTTTAATCAAGAAAGTACAATCGATTAAAAATAATTTAAAGAGTTTCAATTCGTTGTAACTCTTTTTTTATCTTTAGGTAAACAACATTTTATGAGAAATATATTAGCCATTTTATTGTTAGCTTCAACTTGTGTGAATGCACAATTTTATCAAATTGATTACGAAGTTCAACCTCAAATAGCTTTTACACCTAAAGCGATTGAAGCAATGAAACAATATTATCCAGACACAAAACAACGTGATGAGGTAATTGAAATGACGAAAAATATTCCTTCAATAGATTATATATTTACCTATAATTCGTCTCAAAGTCAATCAACAATTAATTTGAAATTAAATAATTCTCAACAACCAGGTGGTATGCGAATGGGAATTGGTCCTGATATTGGTGAGCATCCAGTTTTTAATTACAAAGAACAGTTGTATTATAATCAATCAGATTTTCAAGGGAAAAAGATAATGGTCTATGATTCGTTAAATAAAGTTGATTTTAAAGATACAGGTAAGTCAAAAACGATATTAGGAATAGAAACAAAAGAAGCAATTGGAAAACATAAAGATGTTGATGTAATCGCTTGGTATGCGCCATCTTTGCCTTATGTTTATTCTCCTGATAAATATTTTGGTACAAAAGGTTTGATATTAGAATTACATTATAAATACATTAAAGATGATATTGAAGTAATGATTTCTTGGAATCCAAAAGCGAAGAAAGAATTGAAAAAAGAACCGGTTTATAAATTAAATGAGAGTTTGAAAAAAGTATCTTATCCAGAATTAATTTCAATGTATGATGAAATGAATAAACGAATTATTGAAGCAGAAAACCAAGGTGTGGATAAAAAATAATTTGAAACGATATAAAACTTGTTACCTTTAAAGTAGCAAGTTTTTTTATGCATGAAAACCAAAGCAACTTTATTAACGATTGGAGATGAAATCTTAATCGGTCAAATTGTCGATACCAATTCGGCATTTATCGCTCAACATTTAAATCAAATAGGAATTGAAGTAGAAGAAATTCTTTCAGTCAAAGACGAATTATTTCACATTATCGAGGCGTTTCAACGTGGAATTGAAAAATCAGATGTTGTGATTGTAACTGGAGGTTTAGGACCAACAAAAGATGATAAAACAAAAACTGCATTATGTCAATTTTTGAATTGTGGATTAATTCGTGAAGAAAAAGTATTAGAAAATATTGTTCAACTATTTGCTTCGAGAGGTTACACGAAAGAATTAAATAATTTGAATCATGATCAAGCTCTAATTCCAGAAAAATCAACATTTATACAAAATCGTTACGGTACGGCGCCATGTTTATGGACTGCGGTAGAAGATAAAATTATAATAAATCTTCCAGGTGTTCCTTTTGAAATGAAAGGTTTGATGCGTGATGAAATTATACCAAGATTAAAGAATCAATTAAGCTCTGAAGTTATTGTTCATCGTGATATTTTGGTGAGTGGAATTCCTGAAAGTGATTTGGCAATTTTAGTAGAAGAGTGGGAAAATGAAATTCCAGATTTTATCAGTTTAGCTTATTTGCCAAATAGAACTTCAATTGATTTAAGATTTTCTGCTTTTGGACAAAACGAAGTTGAATTACAAAATGCTATTCAACATCAAATAGAGAAATTTAAAGAGATTGCTGGTCAATATTTATTGTCTGAGCATTCCGGTAAACCTCAACAAATTTTAGGTGAAATTTTAATTCAAAAAGGTTTAACCTTATCAACTGCCGAAAGTTGTACAGGAGGAAATATCGCAAGTTTAATAACATCAATTTCGGGAAGTTCAAACTATTTTTCAGGTGCCGTTGTTTCGTATGCGACTTCAGTTAAAACTTCTGTTTTAGGTGTTTCTCAAGATGCTATTAATGAATTTACTGTTGTTTCTGAACAAGTTGTAGAACAGATGGCAAAAGGAGCTTGCAAGGTTATGAATACAGATTTAGCGATTGCAACAACTGGAGTAGCTGGGCCAAATAAAGGCGAAGATAACAAAGCGGTCGGTACAGTTTGGATTTCTATTACAAATGGAGATAAAACCATAAATAAGAAGTTTTATTATCCATATTTAGATCGTGAAGATTTTATTAAAATTGTTTCGAATAATGCACTGAATTTAGCAATTCAGTTTGTGAAAGAGAACTATTGATTTGTTATACTATCAAGCTGAAATCATAAAATTCGTCAAAAAATAATCAATAATACATTAAGTCTATTTAATTAATAGAGTTTATATTTGACGCAAATTTGCATGAATGTTAAAAAAGATTTTAGGAAACACCTTATTTAAATTGATAGTGGGTGTAATTGCGGGATTGATTTTAGGAAATTATCTAAATGAAAGTACAATACAAATAGTTTTATCGATTAAATATTTTACAGGACAATTAATTTTCTTTTTAGTTCCATTAATTGTGATCGGATTCATAGTTTCTTCGATTACAAAATTGAATGAAGGATCAAGTAAAATTGTTGGATTTTCTTTAGCAATAGCGTATTTATCATCAATTGGAGCAGGATTACTTTCAACATTTGCTGGATACCAAATTATTCCACAATTATCAATTCCAACATCTGTTGAAGCTTTAAAAGAAGTTCCTAAAATTCTATTTCAATTAGATATTCCACCAATTTTTTCAGTCATGACAGCTTTAATTTTGTCTTTGATGATTGGAATGGGAATTCTACTTACGAAAGCAAAACAGTTAGAAATTATTTTCGACCAATTTAAGGACATTGTGATCTTGATGGTCAATAAAGTTTTAATACCGATATTACCGTTTTTCATTGCGGCAAATTTTGCAATTTTAAGTTATGAAGGATCAATTGAAAAACAATTACCCGTTTTTTTTAAAGTAATTTTAATCGTGATTGTTGGTCATTTTATTTGGATGACTTTGATGTATTCTATCGCAGGATTTTATCATAAAACAAATCCGTTAAAATTACTAAAACATTATCCACCGGTTTATTTAACAGCAGTTGGTACGATGTCTTCGGCAGCAACTTTAGGTGTTGCTGTAAAAGCTGTTGATGATAGTAAAGTAATTAAACCAACGATTGCAAATTTTACGATTCCATTTTTTTCCAACACGCACTTGTGTGGATCAGTTTTAACAGAAGTTTTCTTTGTGATGACGGTTTCTCAAGTATTATATGGAAGTATTCCTGATTTAGGTACAATGGTAATGTTCGTCTTATTATTAGGTGTTTTTGCTGTTGGTGCGCCAGGTGTTCCAGGTGGTACTGTAGTTGCTTCTTTAGGATTAATTTCTAACGTACTTGGATTTGATGAAGCTGGAATTGCTTTGATTCTGACAATTTTTGCTTTACAAGATAGTTTCGGAACTGCATGTAATATTACGACCGATGGGGCATTAGCAATGATTGTTGATAAATATGCGGAAGAAAAAGCATAGCAATATTTAGATAATTACAACGTTATGTTATTAGTATTAATTATCTGAAAAAAGTATTTTTATTTGCGTTGCTTTTATTTTCAACTTTGAATTTTGCTCAAAATTCATATGCAGTTAAAATTGGAGCACAGACTACAGGGATTAACAATGCTATAAAAGGTGATAACCAAAATGGATTTGGAGCTTATGTAGGAGTGTCAACAGATTTTAAATTAGATGATAAATTTAGTTTTCAACCAGAGATATTGTATTCTTATCAAACATTTAATAATGTAAATATTAATTTACATGAATTAACAGGAGCACCTTTGTATGATAATAACTATCCAAGATTTGATGAAAATTACAAAGTGCATTTTATCAAGTTGCCATTATTATTAAAATATCAACCTAAAAAATTATATTTTGAATTTGGAGGAGAAGTTGGATATAATTTGTCAAGTAAATTGAAATTTGAAGATCATTTAAATGAATATCCTACATATTCTGGAAAATTAGATCATGTAAATAAAATACAATTTGCGGCTTTATTGGGTTCTGGATATCAAATTGACGAAAAGTTAGGAATTGGACTTCGCGTGGGTTGGGGATTGACAAAGTTTATAGAGAATTATTACATCAAAAACTTTAACGTTTCAGCAGGAATTAGTTACAAAATAAAATAAAAATAAGCACTTCATTTGAAGTGCTTTTATATTTTAAGTAGAAAGATTAACGTCTTCTACCTCTTTCATTTTTCTTTTTGAAGAATTGCTTTTTCGCGATAAAATCATTCGATTTACTTTTCGCTTTTACATCAGTTTCAGCTTTTTTATGAAATTCTTTCGGAGTTTTTATAATTGTTACATAAGCACCAATTAATTTCTCAATATTCATTAAATCACCTTTTTCGTCTGCAGCACATAATGAAATTGCTTTTCCTTCGCGACCAGCACGACCCGTACGACCGATACGGTGAACGTAAGTTTCTGGAACGTTAGGTAATTCGTAATTGATTACATAAGGTAATTGATCAATATCAATTCCACGAGCAGCAATATCTGTTGCGATTAAAACTTTTAAAGTTTCATCTTTAAAATTATTTAATGCTTTTTGACGCGCATTCTGAGATTTATCTCCATGTATCGCAGCAGAAGGAATACCTGCTTTTTCCAAATGACGAACCAAACGATTTGCACCGTGTTTTGTACGCGTAAAAATTAATGTTCTATCTTCAGGATTTTCTTTTAAAATACTAACCAATAAAGCAACTTTCATGTCTTTATCTACATGATAAACAAATTGCTCTACCGTTTCAGCAGTGGAAGAAACCGGAGTTACGCTAACTTCTTTTGGACGATTTAATACAGTGTGAGAAAACTTACGAATATTTTTTGGCATCGTAGCCGAGAAAAATAACGATTGTCTTTGTTTCGGTATGATTTCTAAAATCTTTTTGATTTCATGTACAAATCCCATGTCTAACATACGGTCAGCTTCATCTAAAACAAAAATCTCAATTTGATTAATTTTTAAATGACCTTGACCAATTAAATCCAATAAACGACCTGGAGTTGCGATCAAGATATCAACACCATTTTTTATCGCATTGATCTGAGGATTTTGATTAACACCACCAAAAATAGCCATGTGTTTTAAAGGTAAATGTTTACCATATAATTTAAAACTATCGTTGATTTGAATTGCTAATTCTCGCGTAGGAGTTAAAATTAAAGATCTAACTTTTTTTCCTTTGCTTGGTGTATTTGTTAAATTCTGAAGAATAGGAATTGCAAATGATGCTGTTTTTCCTGTTCCAGTTTGTGCACAACCAATAATATCATTTCCTTCTAAAACTAAAGGAATAGATTGTCTCTGAATATCTGTTGGTTCTGTATAACCAGCTTCTTCAATAGACTTTAATATTGGTTCGATTATATTTAATTCAGTGAATTTCATATTTGAAAATTTGTTAATCAGTATTGTTGTATTTATCTGATTAGAATAAGAAGTAAAAGCACTTCAAAATGAAGTGCTTTTTAATATATGTAGAATTAATCTTTTAATTCTTTAGCATTTCTATCGATTGGTTCATCAGGTTCTACTGCGTGAACAGAATTGATAGAGTAGTTTCTCCAACGTTCAATTACATCAACAATATCTGCTGGTAATGGAGATTCGAAAGATAATCTTTCTCCTGTCGTTGGGTGGTCGAATCCAAGTGTACGTGCGTGTAAGGCTTGTCTTGGACATGCAGCGAAACAATTATCCACAAATTGTTTGTATTTGTTAAATGTTGTTCCTTTTAAAATACGATCTCCACCATAACGCGCATCATTAAATAATGGATGACCGATATGTTTGAAGTGTGCACGAATCTGGTGTGTACGACCAGTTTCTAATTTACATTCAACTAAAGTAACGTAAGAGAAATTCTCGATTACTTTGTAGTGTGTAACTGCATGTTTACCTTGATCACCGTCTGGGAAAACAGCCATTTGCATACGATCTTTCAAATGACGTCCAATGTGTCCTGTAATTGTTCCGTGATCTTCTGCTACAACTCCCCAAACGATTGCATTATATAAACGATCTGTCGTATGGTTTGCAAATTGTTCTGCTAATGAAGTCATTGCAACTTCAGTTTTAGCAATAACTAATAATCCAGATGTATCTTTATCAATACGGTGAACTAATCCAGGTCGTTCCATCTGATCAGACATTGATGGCAAATTATCAAAATGGAATTTTAAAGCATTAACTAAAGTTCCTGTATAATTTCCATGTCCTGGATGTACAACCATTCCTGGTTCTTTATCAATAACCACAACTTGGTCATCTTCATAAACAATTCGTAATGGAATATCTTCAGCGATTACTTCGTTCTCGCGTGGAGGAGTTTCTAACATGATTTGAATAAAATCTCCAGGTTTTACCTTGTAATTAGATTTTACAGCCTCGTTATTAACTATAATATTTCCATTTTCAGCAGCTTGCTGAATTTTATTTCTCGTTGCATTTTCAATACGAACCATAAGGAACTTATCAATACGCAATAACGATTGACCTTTGTCAACCGTTATTGAAAAATGCTCGTATAATTTATTGTTATCTTGTTCGAATATTTCGTCTAATTCTAAATCTTCCGTCATTCTATATTTTTATTCGATTATAATCTCTTCTGAAACTTTAGGAGCTTGAGGTGCTGCAGGAGTTGTTACTTCTTCCAGATTTTCCTCTGTCTTAGTTTTAGGATTATTTTTATTTAGTATATCAAGGTATTGTGAACCTTGGATTGTGTCTTCGTCAAATTTTTTGTACTCACGATCTAACATTTTCAGTTGATCTTTTAACTCATTCATTGATTTGTTTGATAACCAAACATCGATTGGTTGACCTTGATCGTATGAATCGCCGCTGAAAGGGAATTGGTAAACAACTCGAGCACCAATTGTGTCAGTTGAACTACCAATAAATTTAACCTGTCCTAATTCGAAAAAGTTTTGTATAATGATGTCTTTAGCAGATGTTAAATCCAATCCAACTAAGTTTGGCGTATTTACACCTGTTAACATTCCACGTCCTAAAACTAAATCAACAACAGCAAAACGAGGTAAAACTGTACCAGGTTTTATAATTTGTCCTTTGTATAATATTTTTAAAACCGCATCTTTCGCTAAGTCTGGTTCATAAATTATATTACCAATTTTTAAACCTGAAATATCTAATTGTGTAAAAGCTAATCGTTTTGATTTACCAATTAAGTCTGGTAATTCTACAGGACGATACGTTTTTGGATTTGCTTTAATAAAAATACGACGACCTTCTTTCACTTTAGAAAGTGAATTAGGATAAAAATCGATAATTGAATAAGGTTTCATCTTAGGATCAAAGTTGACAGAATCAACTTCGTAAGTTAAACCTAGTTCATCTAATGTTTGAGTAGCTTGTTGTATATTCATACTTGATAAATCAGGAACTTCTACAGATTCTCCATGGTTCGTGTAGCTTGATAACCAAATATTGAAAACAAAATAGTATAATCCGTAAGATAGCGCTGCAACTATAATTGCATTAAGCACGACTTTAAGAATTGATTTTACTGAATTCATTGTACTAATTAATAACGTACAAATATAGTTTAAAAATAATATTAATGATTATTATCAAAGTTCTATATTTGAATAAATTTAATTTCTAATCATGTTAAGAGTAGCAGTAGTCGCAGGAGGTTATTCTGATGAAAGCGTAATTTCATTAAAAAGTTGCGAATTAATCTACGCAAGTTTAAATGCTGAAAAGTACGATAGAACAAGAGTTCGTATTTTAAAAGAAGGCTGGTATGCTGAAATTGAGGGAGAAAAATACCCAATTAGTAAAGAAGATTTCAGTTTTACAAAAAATGGACAAAAACATACATTTGATGTAGTTTTTAATACTATTCATGGTACACCAGGTGAAGATGGTTATTTACAAGCTTATTTTGAATTAATTGGTTTGCCTTATACAGGTTGTCCCTTCTATCAATCAGCTTTAACTTTTAATAAAAAGGATTGTATTGCTGCATTAAGTAAATATGGTATTCCTCATGCAAAATCGGTTTACATTCAAAAAGGAACAAATTATTCTATATCACAAATTATTGAAAATGTAGGATTACCTTGTTTTGTGAAACCAAATCGTTCAGGTTCTTCGTTAGGAATTTCAAAGGTTTCAGCTGTTGAGGAGTTTGAAGCTGCTTTAGAGAAAGCTTTTACTGAAGATAAAGAAGTTTTAATTGAATCATTTTTAGATGGTATTGAAGTTTCGGTTGGAGTTTTAAATTATCAAGGAGAAATTAAAGTTGTTGGAATAACAGAAATTGTTTCCGAAAATGAATTCTTCGATTACGAAGCAAAATACGAAGGGAAATCACAAGAAATTACACCAGCTCGTATTTCTGATGAGGTTACGAAAAGAGTAGAAGAGGTTGCAAAAAGAGCCTATACTTCTTTAAATATGACTGGATTTACACGTTCTGAATATATTATTGTTGATGGTGAACCTCATTTTATCGAAATGAATACTTTACCTGGTTTTTCACCAGCAAGTATTTTTCCACAACAAGCTGCTTATTCAAAAATTGAATTATCGGATTTGATGGACAGCGAAATTGAATTGGCTTTAAATAGAAAATCATCATGGCAAGAATAGCAGTTTTCCCAGGTTCTTTTGATCCAATTACTATTGGTCATATCGATATTATTGAACGTGCAGTTCCATTATTTGATAAAATTATTGTTGCAATAGGTACAAATTCTTCTAAAAATTATATGTTTTCATTAGAACAACGCAAAGAATTTATTGCGCAATCTATTGCTAAATATGATAATGTTGAAGTTGATGTTTATGAAGGTTTAACTGTAGATTATTGTCGTGAGAAAGAAGCAAGTTTTATTTTAAGAGGATTAAGAAACCCTGCTGATTTTGAGTTTGAGAAAGCGATAGCACACACCAATCGTGCAATTACAAATCACGATATCGAAACGATTTTCTTGTTAACATCTTCAGGAAAAGCATATATTTCTTCAAGTATTGTAAGAGATGTAATGCGTAACGGAGGTAACTATACTATTTTGGTGCCTGATGTTGTAAGAATTTAATCAATATATTACATAAAAATAAAAGGAGATTCAATTTTTGAATCTCCTTTTATTTTTAAATCAAATTATAAATCTAATGTTAATTGTTCAGGTAATAATCTAAATGATAACCTATGATGTGGGGTTGTTCCAAATTCTGCAATTGCATCTCGATGAGCTTTTGTAGGATATGCTTTATTTTTTTTCCAATGATATTGTGGAAATTCTAAATCCAAATTCTCCATAATTTCATCACGATAAGTTTTCGCTAAGATTGATGCCGCAGCAATATTCATATATTTACCATCGCCCTTAACAATGCATTCGTGTGGGATTTCATTGTATTTATTAAATCTATTTCCATCCACTACAATTAAATCTAGTGGCATATTAATTTGATCCAATGCTCGATGCATAGCCAAAAAACTTGCGTTCAGAATATTTATTTCATCAATTTCTTTTGGAGAAACAATTCCAACAGCCCAAGCTAATGCATTTTCTTCGATATATAATCTAAGCGAATTTCTATTTTTTTCGGGTAGTTTTTTTGAATCATTTATAATATCGTTGCTAAAATCTTTACCTAATATAACAGCAGCTGCTACAACTGGACCTGCCAAACAACCTCTTCCAGCTTCATCACAACCCACTTCAAATTCAAGATTTGTTAAAGATTTGTCCATTTTATTGAATTTTTTAACAAATTTAACATTTTGTATTAAAAAAAAATTTGTTGTTGTTAAACTTTATCATAAGTTTATATAAGTTTTAAAAATGTTTTAACAGATGAGGAGAAATTTAAAAAACTTGTTTGTACTTGGAGGATTACTATTAAGTGCTTCTATGTATGCGCAAGAAAAAACTGTTACTGGTGTTGTTAAAGACGCTGATGGTCTTCCAGTAATGGATGCAGTTGTAAAAACTTCTGGAGGTAAAGAAGTTTACACTGACGAGAATGGTGCATTCTCAGTAGAAGCTAATAAAGGAGACTATATTTTTGTGGAATCTATGGGGCTTCCTACACAAACTATTGTAGTTGGTGATGAAACTTCTTACACAGTTTCTTTTCAACCTTCTGAGGATATTGAGTTAGGAGAAGCTGTAGTAACTGCTTTAGGTATTACAAGAGATAAGAAATCATTAGGTTACGCATCACAAGAAGTAAAAGGTGATATCGTATCTCAAGGACGTGGGACAAATGCTTTACAATCTTTATCAGGTAATGTTGCGGGAGCACAAATTACTTCACCTTCAGGTTTAGGTACATCTGCACGTATTGTTTTACGTGGTATTGGATCTGTAACGGGTGAAAATAGACCTTTAATTGTAGTTGATGGAGTACCAATGGATAACTCTAACTATAATGCATCTTCAGCATCTACTGGTGGTGGAGGTCGTGATTATGGTGATGGATCTTTTGATATTAACCCAGATGATGTAGAGTCTGTAAACGTATTAAAAGGTGGACCTGCTGCCGCTTTATACGGTTCTCGTGCAAATAACGGGGTAATCATGATTACAACGAAATCTGCTAAAAAAGGTAGAGATGAAATTGTTTTCAATACTGGTGTTGCTTTCGAATCAACTAATATTCAACCAAAATTACAACAATTATATGGAGGAGGTATTGATGATTTTGTAACAGTTAATATTGACGGTCGTGATTTCCAGATTGTTGATTACGGTATGGATGGTTCGTGGGGTCCACGTTTAGATGGTCAACAAGTTTTACATTGGGATGCTTTTGATCCAGAACGTCCACAAGATTACTTACAAACTAGAGCATGGTCTGCACCAAAAAATAATTACAAGACTTTATACCAAACAGGTATCGCATATACAAACTCTGTGTCATTCTCTAAATCTTACGAGAATACATCAGCACGTATGTCGTTATCACATTTAGATCAGTCAGGTATTTTACCAAATACTAGTTTAAAAAGAACTACGGCTAATTTAAATTTATCAACAAAATTCAATGATAAATTAACTGCAAAAGGAGGTATTACTTACGTTAGAACTAATGGTTATAACCGTCCAGAGTTCGGATACGGAGATAATTCTATTCCACAGAAATTGTATCAATGGGGACAAGTTCAATTAGATTTTGATCGTTTAAAACATTACAAAACAAGTACTGGAGAACAAAGAACTTGGAACCGTAAGGCATGGAATGATGCTACTCCAAACTATAACGATAACCATTACTGGATTTTATACGAAAATACTTCATACGATCAACGTGACCGTTTCTACGGAAATTTCGAATTAAAGTATGATATCTTACCTGGATTATACGCAGTAGGTAATGTTTATGGTGATAACTCGACATTAAACATCAACTCTCGTGTTGCAGTAGGATCTCAAGCTCAGTCTGGATATGCAGAAAATATTCGTGAGCGTACTGAAATGAACTACGAAGGTCGTTTACACTTAGATAAAAAATGGGGTGATTTCAGCTTAAATGCATTTGCGGGTGTTAACAGAAGACACGAAACTTATTCTGCATTTAATGCTAGTACAAATGGAGGTTTAATTGTACCAGGATTATACTCTATTAATAACTCAGCTCAACAAGCATCTGTATCTACATCAAAATCTAAAAGACGTGTAAACTCTGTATTTGCAAGTGCGTCTTTAGGATTCATGGATACTTTTTTCTTAGAAGCTACAGCTCGTAATGACTGGTCTTCGACTTTACCAGCAGGTGATAATTCATACTTCTATCCATCTTTCACAGGATCGTTAGTATTCTCTGAATTGATTGAAGCATCTTGGTTAAACTTTGGTAAGTTAAGAGCTGGTTGGTCGCAAACAGGTAACGATACGTCTCCACATCAAATTTATGATACATACGAGAACACTGCGTTCAGTGGTTCAACCTTTAATGGAGATCCTTATTTCTTGACTTCATTATCTAAGAAAAATGAATTCTTAAAACCAGAAACTAAAACTTCTTGGGAGGTAGGTGTAGAAATGCAAATGTTCAAAAATCGTTTTGGTTTTGATGTAACTTATTACAACGAAGAAACTGAAGATTTGATTATGCCAGTTGCATTTGGTGCTGAAACAGGAGTTACTTCTAAAATCTTAAATGCAGGTAAAACTGTAAACAAAGGTATCGAAGCAATGGTTAATATTGTTCCAGTTCGTACAAATGATTTCGAATGGGGAATTAACGTTAACTTCTCTAAAAACGAAAATGAGGTTGTTGAATTATACGACGGAGTTGAATCTTTACAATTAGCATCTGCACCATTCAAAGCTACTTTAAATGCAATGGTAGGTGAGAAATATGGACAAATACGTGGTACAGATTTCATTTATGATGCTGATGGTAACAAAGTTGTTGGAGCTAATGGTTTATACTTAACTTCAGCAGTTAAAAACTTAGGATCTATCATTCCAGATTGGAACATGGGTATCCGTAATAGTGTGAAATACAAAAACGTTAGTTTATCTGCATTATTAGATATCCAACAAGGAGGTAAATATTTCTCTGTAACTAATATGTTTGGTATGTATTCAGGTATGTTAGAAGAAACTGCAGCAAACGGTGTTCGTGAAAATGGTATTGTAGCTGAAGGTGTTACTGGAACTGTTGTAAATAACGGAGACGGAACATATACAGTTTCTAATACAGCTCAAAATACAAGAAATGTGTCAGCTTATAGTTATTTTGGACACTACTATGCAGGACCAACAGCACAAAACGTATTTGATGCAGACTATATTAAATTAAGAGAGGTTACTTTATCTTATACTTTCCCAGAGAAATTTAGAGGACCATTCTCAAATGTAGTTATTTCTGCATTCGGAAGAAACTTAGGTACATGGGGGTTAGATAATAAACACTTCGATCCAGAACAAGCAGCTGGAGGAAGTGGAAATGTACAAGGTTTAGAAGGTGGATCATTACCATCGACTAGAACTTACGGTATGAACCTTAAATTACAATTTTAATTAGATTACGTATGAAACTTTTAAATAAATTAGTTCTATTCACATTATTAGGAGCTTCAGTTGGAACTTTGACTTCTTGTGATAATGATTTAGAAGAAATCAATGTTAACAATAATAATCCCGAGGTTGTACCTACTTACACAATCTTTAATGGGGCTAACAGATACTTAATGAACTATACACGTGACGGATGGTGGTCTGCACGTATGTCATTACCTTGGATGCAATACTCTTCTCAAAATAACTATTTAGAAGAAGATAAATATCAATATAGAGATGCTCAAACTGCAAATGGTTGGACATATTTATATCGTTCAGCGAATAACTATAAAGATATAATCCAAAGAGTGGAGAATCCAACAACAGCATCTCAAATGGCTGCTTATGGTAATCCTCAAAATCAAATTGCAGCTAGCCGTATTATGTTAGCTTATACATTTGATAATTTAGTAACACACTTTGGTGATGTGCCTTACTGGTCTTATGGTCAACAAGGAAATCCAGATTTCCAAGCTTTACAAATTGATACTTATGTAACTCCAAAATATGCATCTCAAGAAGCAATTTATGCTGATTTATTAAATGAATTAAAAGCAGCTTCTGAGCAAATTGTATTAGGTGAAAAAGTTTTCACTGGAGGTGATAATATTTATGATGGTGATGCAGCAAAATGGAAAAAATTCGCTAACTCTTTACGTTTAAGAATTGCTAACCGTTTAAAAGCTAAAATGCCTGCAGCACAAACACATATTACAGATGCAATTGCAAGTGGTGTGTTTGAATCAAATGCTGATAATGCGATTCATGCTTTTGGAACTGCTGACGCGGAAGGAAATCCATTCTGGAAAACTTTTTACGTAGATAACCGTTCTGATTTCTTCGTAAACCAAACATTTGTTGAATTATTAAAAGGTGATACGGGTTCTTACGGGCTTGATCCTCGTTTATTTAAAATTGTTGCACCACACGGAGCTACAGTTCAAACAATTAAAGCTGGTTCTGAAGGAACGTCAACAGATTTAACTAAGTATACAGGTATGCCTTATGGGCAACCAACAGCTGATGCAACTTACTTAAATACATCTATTATCAATTTCTTCTCTTCTAATTACACAAAAATTAATAAAGGAGAAGTATTAATGGAGTATGCTGAGGTTCAGTTTATTTTATCTGAAGTTAACGGATGGTCTCAAGCAAACTACGAAGCTGGTGTTAGAGCTAATATGGAGAGATGGGGAGTTGATACAGCAAGTATTGATGCGTTTGTAGCAGCTTTACCTGCAGCTTCTCAAGAACACGTATTAAATCAAAAATACATCACTTTATTAGGAAATGCTGACGAAGCTTGGAACGAATATAGAAGAACAGGTTATCCAAACACTTCTATTTTATTAATGCCAGGTGAAACAGGAACTCGTCCTAACGGAACAACTTATGTATTTACACCATTAATTTCTGGAAATGTAGTTGTTACAGATTTACCAGGTCGTGTTAGATACCCAGTTTCTCAACAAACATTAAATAGAGCAAACTGGACTGCTGCAATTTCTGGATTATCTAACGGTGATGAAATTAACTCTAAGTTATATTTCGCACGTTAATTATAAAGACTTAGTCAATCTATTATAACATTAAGCCTCTCCATTGGAGAGGCTTTTTTATTGAGGTGAGCTTATTAAAATAAAAAAAGTCGTAGAAATTTCTACGACTTTGATTTATATATTGCTAAATTATTAATTAGAATAATTTGGAGCTTCTTTTGTAATTACAACATCATGTGGATGAGATTCATGTAAACCAGCACCTGTAATCTTAACGAATTTACCATTTTCAATTAAATCTTGAATAGTAGGTGTACCACAGTAACCCATTCCAGCTCTTAAACCACCACATAATTGATAAACTACGTCTGAAATAGAACCTTTATGAGGAACACGACCTTCAATTCCTTCAGGAACTAATTTATTAGCATCTGATTGGAAATAACGATCTTTAGATCCACGTTTCATCGCTGCTAAAGAACCCATTCCTTGGTATGCTTTAAATTTACGACCTTGGAAAATGATTTCTTCTCCTGGAGCTTCATCCGTACCAGCAAATAAACTTCCTAACATGACTAAGTTTGCACCAGCTGCAATTGCTTTTACAATATCTCCTGATAACTTGATACCACCATCACCAATAACCGAAACGTTTCTTGTTTTAGCATAGTTATAAACATCGTGGATTGCTGATAATTGAGGTACACCAACACCTGCTACAACACGAGTTGTACAAATAGATCCTGGTCCAACACCAACTTTTAATGCATTTGCTCCAGCATCAATTAACGCTTTAGCTGCATCAGCAGTTACAATATTTCCACCTACAATATCTAAAAGAGGGAAAGCATTACGAACTTCTGCAACTTTGTTAATTACACCTGCAGAATGTCCATGAGCTGAATCTAAGGCAACAATATCAACACCTTTGTTTACTAATGCTTGTACACGTTCTAAAGTGTCAGCACCAACACCAACACCAGCACCAACGCGTAAACGACCTTGAGAATCTTTACAAGCGTTTGGAAATTCTGTTAAGTTATCAATATCCTTAATTGTAATTAAACCAATTAATTTATTGTATTGGTCAACAATTGGTAATTTTTCAATTCTATATTGAGATAAAATAGATTTAGCTTTTAATAAATCTGTATCAATTCCAGAAGTAATAATGTTTTCTTTCGTCATTACATCTTCAATCAATTGATCGAAGTTAACTTGGTAACGAATATCACGATTAGTGATTATACCTACTAATGTTCTATCTTCTTCAATTACAGGTAGACCAGAAATCTTATATTTTTCCATTAATGCAACAGCATCACGTAAAGTATGTTTTCTTGTTAAAGTAATTGGATCTGAAATCATTCCGTTTTCAGAACGTTTAACCATATCAATTTCATTCGCTTGTTCTTCGATTGACATGTTTTTGTGGATAAAAGATAATCCACCTTCACGTGCAAGTGCGATCGCTAAACGAGCTTCTGATACTGTGTCCATCGCTGCAGAAACGATAGGAACATTTAAGGTTATGTTGTCTGTGAATCGTGTTTGTAGAGATACTTGGTTCGGTAGAATCTCTGAGAAAGCCGGTACTAATAACACATCGTCAAAAGTATAGCCAGTTTGAAGTATTTTGTCTGTTAAAGGCATTGCTTTTTGCAGTGCAAATATAAACCATATTGTCTAATAAATCAAATTATCCTAAAAACAATTAATCTAAATTATTTTCAATATTTTTACCTTAATTTCGCAAGATAGTTTATTGAAAAATGGATAATAATTTCAGAAAATGGAATAATATCTTAGGTTGGGTAATGTTTGCAATAGCAGCTGTCGTTTATTTGATGACGATGGAACGCCACCTAAGTTTATGGGATTGTGGGGAATATATTGTTTCCTCAGCTAAATTAGGAGTTACACATGCTCCGGGAGCGGCTTTGTTTCAATTGTTTGGAGCCGTTTGGGCAGGTTTATCATTTGGTGACGGAGGTAAATATGCTATTTTAATTAATTCAACTTCAGCATTATTTAGTGCGGGAACAATATTGTTTTTGTTTTGGACAATTACATATTTCGCTCGAAAAATGTTCATGAATCAAAAGGATATCAATATTTCTGTTGATGCAATTAGTTTAAATCAAACACAAAAATTAATCACTTTAGGTAGTGGCCTTATAGGTGCATCAATTTTTATGTTTAGTGATACATTTTGGTTTTCAGCGGTTGAAGGAGAGGTTTACGCTATGTCGTCTTTCTTTACAGCTGTAATTGTTTGGTTAATTACAAAATGGGATCCAGTTGCAGATACTGAACGTGGTAACAAATGGTTAGTGGTGATTGCTTTATTCATTGGTCTTTCGATCGGTGTTCACTTAATGGCAATACTTGCGGTTCCTTTAGTTTGTTACGTTTATTACGCACGAAAATATAAATTTAGTGTTAAAAGTTTCATCATCGCAAACATTATAACAGTTGGGATTTTAGCTTTTACATTCAAAATAATTTTCCCGTTATCAATGACATTCTTTGGTAAAACAGAGATTTATGTTGTTAATAATTTAGGAATGCCTTTCCATTCAGGTTCAATAATAGCGTCTGTTATATTAATTGGATTTTTATATGCGGTATTTAAATTATCAAAAAAATATGGTTCTGCGTTAGTTAATACCATTTCTTGGTGTGTAACTTTTATGTTAGTAGGATTTTCATGTTGGTTAGTTATTCCGATTCGTGCGAATGCAAATCCTCACATGAATTTGAATGATCCTGATACTGCCTTAGGAGTTTTAGATTATTTTAATCGTGAACAATATGGTTCATGGCCTGTAATGTACGGTCCAGCTTATACAGCTCATATTGCCAATGATGGGATCAACAAAGATGCTGATGGTAATTATGAAAGAGTTGTAACAGGTGCTGATTATGTAAAAGATAATAGAATTGGACAATATGTAAAAGTTTCAGATCGTATCGATTATGTATATAACGATAAGTATATGAAGATTTTCCCTAAAATGTTCAATCCAGATCCGAATGTAATGGAAAACTATGCTGCGGTTTATGGTTTTCCAGAATTTTCTTTAAACGCAGCTTATTATAATGATGAAGGTGCGCAACAAGCTTACGCGGAATTAATGTCTCGTAAAGAAGCAAAATCATTAAAGATTGCTGATTTAAGAAAATATAATGAGATTTTAGATATTGAACCCCCAACGTTTGCACAACAAGTAAACTACTTCTTAGATTATCAAGTTGGTTATATGTTTTTACGTTATTTTATGTGGAATTTCTCTGGTCGTCAAAATGATTTAGAAGGAAATTTTGAAGTAACGAAAGGAAATTGGATTTCTGGTTTCTCATTTATTGATAATCCACGTTTAGGAGATCAATCTATATTACCAGCAGAATATAAAAATGATGGTACAAATGTATATTACATGTTACCATTAATCTTAGGTTTAATCGGAATGTTTGTTCAATTAAACAGAAACTTTGTAAACTGGTGGGCAATATTATCGTTGTTCTTCTTAACAAGTGTGGGTATCATTATCTATACTTCTGTTAAACCGTTTGAACCACGCGAACGTGATTATGCATTAGTTAGTTCGTTTTTTGCCTTTTCTATTTGGTGTGGGTTAGGAGTACAAGGTATTTATTTTGCTTTAAAGAAAATTACAAAGAAAGAAGTAACTCCTGGTTTAGCAGGTGGGGTAATTGCGGTTTTAGCAGGAATTCCAGTATTAATGGGATTCCAAAATTGGGATGATCATGATCGTTCAGAACGTTCAGTTGCTTATTCTTTAGCGTACAACTACATAAATCCGTTAGATAAAAATGCTATTTTATTTGTTTACGGAGATAATGACACGTATCCTTTATGGGGATTACAAGAAACAGAAAATTTCCGTGAAGATGTGAAGATTGCTAATTTAACTTTAGCGGCTTCTCCATGGAATTTAGAACAATTGTTGCGCCGTACTTATAATGCAACTGGTTTACCTACTAATTTGAAAACTTCAGATTTCCAAAGTGGTACGAATGATAATATCTTCATGGTAGCTGGTACGATTGCAAATATTTTTGATCAATTAAATTCATTTACGAAAACAGGTCCTAATGGAGAAAAAATAGCTTTATCACAATTAGCTCAAATGACTCCTGAACAGGCATCTCAATTCTTAACTGATCCTGAATTAGATTTAAATCAAATATTATCTGTTTATACAGGTTTAGCTCCGTTAGAAAAGTTTATTACAAACGATACAATGACGGCGAAAGAAGCTATTGATTTTATTTTAGATAATAAATCTGAGACTAAAAAAGCGTTAGCTGATTATTTTGGTTATCAAGTTGGTCCGGTTAATTTCTTACCAGTTAGTAAAATTAAAATTCCGGTAAATAAAGCTAATGCTATTAAATACGGTATTGTTGCAAAAGAAGATGCTGATAAAATGGTGGATGAAATCGTAATTAATATTACAAAATCAACTTTATATAAAAGTGATTTAATGATGATTTCAATGTTAGCAAATTACAACTGGGATCGTCCGATTTATTTCAGTGGAGGTGGAGTTTCAGATGCTTCAAATACATTCTATTTAAATGATTATTTACAAAATACGGGTCTTACTTACAAATTTGTTCCTATTTACAATGAATTTGGAAAAGGCGGTGTAATTGGAGGATCTAACTTAAATGAGTTATCAAGAATTTTCTATTCATTCAAATCTTCAGGTTTCGAGAATCCAAATGCATCATTTAGTATTACAGAACGTGCTTACACTTCTTCGTACAGAAATGTAGCAGTACGTTTGGCTGATGATTTATTAAAAGCAGGTAAGAAAGCAGAAGCGATTAAAGTGTTAGATAAAATAATGAATGATATTCCTGCTTGGACACAATATGATGTAGGGTATGGTGTAAGCCGTATTGCTGGATTATATTTAAAAGCCGGAGAAAATAAGAAAGCTCAAGATTTATTTGCTTACGTGCGTAAAAACTCTAATGACAAAATTAATTTCTTTAATACGTTATCAATAGGAAATAGAAATACAGTGTCGAGAGATGTTGCAAGTGCAAAAAGTGATATCATGATGGCTCTGTTTAATGAAGTTTCTGCAATTTCTGAAAAAGGTGAAAAACAAAAAGCTTTAGCTCGTTTCGAGAAAGATTTTGCACCTTTAAAAGCAGAATTTGAAACAATGTATAAAGAAGTTATCGCAGACGGAAAAGTTGATCCAAATGAAGAAACGAGATTGATGAATCAATTAAATTTCTTAAATGATTTAATTGGTGTAGCTGCAGAAGTTGATACAATTTATGCTAAAAAACAGCAAGATATTTTATATAAAATTGTTGGTCAGTAACAAAAAACTATAAATTTTTAAAAGGGATTCTGTATAGAATCCCTTTTTTAATTGATTAATATTTAGCTCTTAGCGCCCTGTTTAATTAGGTTTTTTAAAAAATGTTGACAATTTTGTGAATTTTGGCACACTACTTGAAAAGTATATTGTGTAATCATAATTAAGATTACAATTAAATAGATTTAAAAAATTAATTATAAAGAACATGAAAAAGTTATTTTTTGCAGCTGCTTTCGCAGCAGTTGGTTTAGTAGGAGTTAATGCACAAACAGGAGTTGAAGGTACAGTACATGTTGGTATCCCAGTAGGAGATACTTCAGATGTTTCTTCTTTCAATATTGGAGTAGATTTAGCATACTTACACCCAGTAGCAGATAACTTCAAGTTAGGAGCTAAAGTAGGATATGATCACTTCATTGGTAAGGATTATGATTACGTAGTTGCTGGACAAGTTTTTACTAACGAAGGTGAAGATTATGGATTTATTCCATTAGCTGCTACAGCAAAATATGAGTTTAACAACAACTTATTTATTGGTGCTGATTTAGGTTATGCTTTCGCTACAACTGATGGGTTAGAAGGTGGTTTATTCTACCAACCAAAAGTAGGTTATTCAGCAGCAACTTGGGATTTATACGCAGGTTATAAAGGAATCAGTGCAGGACCAGAAAACAACGACTACGTTGATTACAAATTCAATGCGGTTTCTGTAGGTTTCGCTTACAAATTTTAATAAAAAAATTAGTATTACTTCATAAAAGCCACCCTTTTAGGGTGGTTTTTTTGTTTAATAAATACTTAAAAATAGGTATTTTGTTTTTTATATAGCTTATTGATGTGTTAAATTAAATATTTATAAAACCATTATAAGTGTTTAATGTTTTATAAACAGCTAGTTATATGTTTTTTTATAATTCTTAATCAATTTAATTTATAAACTACTACGCGAAGTATCAAGTATAGATATATTTTTGTTATAGGTTAGTTAGGTTAGTTTTATGAAAAAGTTAGTATTGGTATTTACACTATTCTTAGGTGTAAATTTATTTAGCCAAGACACTAACAAGATTGGTTTACAAGTCAATGCTTATGCAGGTATGCCTGTAGGACATATAGCAAATGACTCGTCAATTAACTTTGGTGTGTCTTTAGGTTATCTAGGAGAAGTATGCGATTTTTTACGAGTAGGAGGTTCTGTTGGTTATGATCACTCAGTTTTAAAATCAGATTCTCAAATTCAATCTTCACGTGGATATCAATTTTTAATGATTGGAGCAACTGCAGAATTAGATCTTTATCAAGATTTATACTTCGCCGCAGATTTGGGTTATGCTTTTAACCAAACGAAAGAAGGTTTGGGAAGTCATTACTTTACTCCAAAATTAGGGTATCATTTTTCTGAAGATTTTGATCTTTATTTACATTACAAAGCAGTAAGATTTACAGGTTATCAAGTTGCTTCAACAGGTGTAGGAATTGCTTATAATTTCTAAAAACGTAAATTTTGTGTATAAAAGTTGATTATATTATTTATAATCAACTTTTATATTTTATTGGTATGCAGTCGTTTAATTTGTTTTGTATTTGGTTTAACATTTTTTGGCATAAGTATTGAAAATTGTAGATAGAATCTAAATTCAAAAATTTAATAAAATGAAAAAGTTATTTTTTGTAGCAGTAGGGTTAGTTAGTATGGTAGGTGTAAATGCACAAGAGAAAACAGAAACTCCACAGTTAGGTATTAAAACAAGTGCTAATGTAACATCTTTTTTAGGTGATGATGTTAATGATGATGATTACAAATTAGGTTGGTCAGCTGGTTTATATTACCATATTCCAATTAATCAAACACTTGCTATTCAACCAGAGGTGAATTACGCTAGAGTTGGAGCAAAATATAAAAACGAATTAATTAATGCCGAAAACATTACACGTACATATTCTAATTCAACAACTTTAGATTATATTCAAGTACCTGTTTTATTAAAAATTTACCCAGGTGAATCTCGCTTCAATTTTGAAGTTGGTCCACAAGTAGGATTTAACATTTACGCTTCTAATAAAGCAAAATTTGATACAAATATTGCAGGAGAAAATATAGTTTCTGAAACTAAAACAGATATCTCAGACAACGTAGAAAAAGTTGATTACGGAATTGTTGGTGGTATTGGATACAACATTACTGACAATGTAAATGTTGGAGCTAGATATTATTTAGGATTACAAGATACTTTTAAAAGTGATTCTAATTTCGATGCTAAAAATCACGGATTTACTTTCGGAGTTGGATATTCGTTCTAATCAATTAGGATAAATTTTATAACATAATAAAAAAGGCACTCATAGAGTGCCTTTTTTAATTTGAAATTATTTTACGAATTGTATTATTTAAAATCATTGCGTTAAATAATAGAATCCCGATTAATCCAATTATGCTTGCAAGTATAACTTCTATAAATGATGAATTTTCAATCACTATAAAATTTCCTATTTTAGATTTAATATATTCCATAGTATAATAAACTAGCGGTAAACTAAAGATAAGTCCTAGACAAATGAAAAAAGCCATCAATTTTAGATATGGTTTGCTCAGTTGTGTTTTTGAAAATCCAATTAATGATAAATCTTTTATTTTGTTTCGGTTCTTTTCTATCAATAATTGAAAGTTAATTATCATAAGCCAAATTGCCGCAAAAACGATAATTCCACCGATTAATAAGACTAAGCTAAAAGCTAATTTTAGGTAAGATGTTAATTCGTTATTTTTAAGTTCATCTTTATTGATGTCATAATTTTGCTCTTCAAAAAATGTTGAATAATTTTCATCACCATTATTAGAAGTTTGAACTATAATTCTGGAAGGTTCAGAAATTTCATTTGGAGCGAAATTTTTATTTGCCCATTGTAAATAATTTTCAGGAACTAAAATGGTATTAATTTTTGTTGTAAAATCAACAATTCTCGCTTGAAAAACTTTTTGATTATTACCTTTTCCAATGACTAATTGAAACGGAATTTTAGTAAATAAACTTTCCGAAACTTGAGGTAAACCTTGGCTTGATGCAAAACCAAAATTGTATAGATTTAAATAGCTTTTCGGGATGATAATTGGGATAATTTCATCACCTTCTTTCCATTTCCATTGCTGGTTATCAACATCAATAAATTGTTCAGGAACTGATTCGAAAAATAAATCTGTCGAAAATCCTCTTATTCCACCAACGCCACCAACTTGTAGTTTTACTGGAAATAAACTGGATTGAAAAGTTCCGATTTCTTCTATAAATTTTTGACTTTTAATATTCTCAATTTCGTCTAGATCAAATGTAGGTTTATTGCCAGTTAAAGTTCCTAATGCTGAAATTTTTTTGTTTAAAACGATGTAATTAGACTTCCAGATAGAACTATCTTTTGTAAAATTTTTAGCAAAATCAAAATACAGAACATTGGCTAAAATCAAAATATAGAAACCTATAATTGTGAAAATAAAAAAAGTAATCATTCGCGTAAAACTGATTTCTTTACGAACAATTTTTTGTAAAAGTTGGTTAGAGGTTAATGACATGATTTAATCTTTGATCTTCTATTGTTTGCAAACTTGTTAGTATAATTCCTGCATTATTTTTCTTCGCTTCATTGATGATTAAATCCAATAATAGCGTTTGATTGATCTGGTCTAAATGGCTAAAAGGCTCATCTAAAAGGATAAAATCAAATGTTTGACAAAAAGCTCTAATTACAGCAATTCGTTGCCTTTGCCCATAAGAAAGATGCACAGCTTTTTGATTCAAATGTTTTGATAATCCAACCACTTCAATCCAATTTTTAATCTCATTTTCACTGGCATGATTGGTTAATCCATTTTTTAGTTGAATATTTTCTAAAAGTGTCAATTCTTCAAAAAGATGTAAACCTTGAAAAACATAAGAAATTTTTGTTTTTCTGATCTCATTCCAATTTTTAGAATTTAATGCTGAAATATTTTGACCATCAAATAAAACATTTCCGTCATAATCATTTCTATCACCATAAATGATGTTGATTAATGTTGATTTTCCGATTCCAGAATGTGCTACAATTTGATAATATTTACCTTTTTCGAAAACCAATTCTTTGTCCCAAAGTTCAGATTCGCTAAAACCAAAATCTTTAAGTGGGTGTGGAATGACTTTATTTATTTTAATTTTTTCCATTTGATAAAATTCCTGGATTTGAATAAACTGAATAGGTTTGGTCTAAAAATAATAATAGTGTTTCTAACGTATTTACGTTATTATTTTTAAGATGCAACTTTCCAGTTTTAGTGTATTCATCTGTTACATTAATTTCTAATTTAGAAAATTGATTGATAAATTTTTCTATTTCATTTGTTACCGGAATAGGTGAATTCTGAAGAAAATATTGTTTTACTTCGATCGGATAATCTTCAAAGTTTAAATTAACATTAGCAAACATCGAATTTTTAGCTCCGGCTGAAAATGGCGATTGAACAAAATTATTTTTACTTACACGGTTCAAAACAAAATTATTAATCTGAATTTGATTATTCGTGATAAACATAATGTTATGATTGTAAGCGAAATAAATATTTTGCGTTGAATTTATTTTTAGCACGTGATAATTTCCATGCGTTGTAATTCCATTTCTGAAATTTGAAATAAAATGTTGATAAAAATTTTTGTCCTTCATTTTACCAGCTAAAATAAATTGTGGAATAATAATCTTTTTTTCAAAAGTTTCTTTTTTACCGAAATAGTCATTTACACTGAAAGTTTTAGCAGCTTCAAAATCAAAAATGCTAAGTAAAGCCTCACCTTCGAAAGATTGTTCTAAAGTTTTAACATCAATATTATATTCAGTAAAAAAATCTGATAACAAATTATAATTATTTAATACGCTTCGTGTATTTGATGGATATACACCAATAGAAAAATTCGCATAACTTCTTTCAGGGAAATATTTATAAAAATCGGTATTGATTTTAGATTTCCACATTGGTCGTTTTTCTAATTCGATTTTTGTAGCTGGATCTGGATGAAATTTTTGCGTAAAACTGATATTATTATCATTAAAAGAAAGATAAGTCGCCCATGAACTTTTTGTTAAATCTAATTCATTTGGATTTTGGCTTGAATTTTTAGCAAAATATTGAGTGAAATTTCCAGTATACCAAATGTTTACATCTTGTGTATTTTTAATGAAATCTTCAAAACTTATATTATCAATTAATGAATTTTCATTTTTTATTAATTTTTCAAAAAAAGTATTTAAAGTTGTTGTAGAAGTTCCGTATTCTCCAGCAATAAAGAAAAATTGATTTTTATTCCAAGCGATGTATGGTTTTTTATTTCCATTGATGAAGGTGTAATTATTTTCATCAGTAAAAGAAATTTCTTGGTTGTAGATGGATTTATAAATCGTTTTTAAATGATTCTCAAAATCGCTTTTGCTATTCATATTCATGGATAGCGTAACAATAGTTTTATTATTCACCTTTTTACCAAAAATGTAAATTGGCGAGATAATATCTAAACCAGCTTCAGTTGGAGATTTTTTAATTGAATTGATCAATTCTTTTAACTCAGGATCAGTATTATTAATTTCATTCAGCGCTAATTCAGCTACATTATACTGACTGATATTTTTAAAATTTCCTTTTTGAGCTATCGTTTTTGGGTTTAATTGGATGACAAAATCAGAGTCTGCTGGAATCATTTCAACATAATCTTTCTTATTCCCACAACTTAAAAGTTGTAACAGCAGGAAAGTAAACATTATCACATTCAATAATTTTCTCATATTCGTAAGAGATTTATTAGATTTTTTATAGATACTACAAAATTGCTAAAATATTTCGCTAATAATTAAAGAATTTCAAGTAAATCATCTAAATATTTTTAATTTTAAAATGGGATATCCCAAAACAATATAAAAAGCCCTTTTTTTATCATAATTGCGCAATTTTCCTTATATTCGCAAACCTTGATTTAGAAAGAAATAAACTCAGAATTCATGGCAAATAAATTCAAAGAATATAAGCACTTAGACTTAGTACAAGTCGCACATGATACTTTACAAGATTGGAAAGAAAATAATGTTTTTGAGAAAAGTATTACATCTCGTGAAGGGAATGATTCATACGTTTTCTACGAAGGTCCACCTTCAGCAAACGGAAAGCCAGGAATTCACCATGTTTTATCACGTTCAATCAAAGATATTTTTTGTCGTTACCAAACGTTGAAAGGAAAACAAGTTTTTCGTAAAGCAGGTTGGGATACTCATGGTTTACCAGTTGAATTAGGTACTGAAAAAGAATTAGGTATTACTAAAGAAGATATTGGTACTAAAATTTCGATTACTGAATATAACGAAGCTTGTAAAAATACAGTTATGCGTTACACAGATTTGTGGAATGATTTAACTGAAAAAATGGGGTATTGGGTTGATATGGATGATCCATATATTACTTACAAGCCTAAATACATGGAGTCAGTTTGGTGGTTATTGAAACAAATTTATAATAAAGATTTATTATACAAAGGTTACACAATCCAACCATATTCGCCAAAAGCAGGTACTGGTTTATCTTCTCACGAGTTAAATCAACCAGGAACTTATAAAGATGTTACTGACACAACAATTGTAGCTCAATTCAAAGCAAAGAAAGAATCTTCAGATTTATTAAAAGATGTTGATGGAGATGTTTATTTCTTAGCTTGGACAACAACTCCTTGGACTTTACCTTCGAATACAGCCTTAACAGTAGGACCAAAAATTGATTACGTTTTAGTTGAAACTTTCAACCAATATACATTCGAACCAATAAAAGTAATCTTAGCAAAACCATTGTTAGGAAAACAATTTAATAAACCATATTTCTTAGCAGAAACTGAAGAAGATTTCACAGTTTATGCAGCAGGAAACAAAACAATTCCTTACCGTATTTTAGCTGAATACAAAGGAGCTGATTTAGTTGGAGCTCAATACGAACAATTATTACCATGGGCTTTACCATTTGAAGATGCTGACAAAGCATTCCAAGTTATTCCTGGAGATTTCGTTACAACAGAAGACGGTACAGGTATCGTTCATACAGCGCCTACTTTTGGTGCAGATGATGCTAAAGTTGCGAAAGATGCAGGTGTTCCAGCCATGTTAATTTTAGATGCAAACGGTAATGCTGTTCCATTAGTAGATTTACAAGGTCGTTTCGTTGAGTCTTTAGGTGAAGGTTTCGGAGGAAAATACGTTAAAAACGAATACTACGATGAAGGGCAAGAACCAGAAAGATCGGTTGATGTTGAAATCGCAATTTTATTAAAAGAGCGCAACCAAGCCTTCAAAGTTGAAAAATACAAACACAGTTACCCACATTGTTGGCGTACTGACAAACCAATTTTATATTACCCATTAGATTCTTGGTTCATTAAAGTAACTGAGGTGAAAGATCGTATGGTTGAATTAAATCAAGAAATTAACTGGAAACCAAAAGCTACTGGTGAAGGTCGTTTCGGAAATTGGTTAGAAAATGTAAATGACTGGAATTTATCTCGTTCTCGTTACTGGGGTATTCCATTACCAATTTGGAGAACTGAAGAAGGTGATGAAGTAACAGTTGTTGGTTCTGTTGAAGAATTAGTTGCTGAAATTGAGAAATCTATCGCAGCTGGTTTTATGACAACAAATCCTTTCGAATCTTTCGAAGTTGGAAATATGTCTGAAGATAACTATGATTTAATCGACTTACACAAAAATGTAGTGGATGAAATCACTTTAGTTTCTGCTTCAGGAAAACCAATGAAACGCGAATCTGACTTAATCGACGTTTGGTTCGATTCAGGAGCGATGCCTTATGCACAAGTTCACTATCCATTCGAGAACAAAGAATTAATCGACAACGGAACAATGTATCCTGCTGATTTCATTGCAGAAGGGGTAGATCAAACGCGTGGTTGGTTCTATACTTTACATGCAATTGGAACATTAGTTTTCGATTCTAAAGCATACAAAAATGTTGTGTCTAATGGATTAGTTTTAGATAAGAATGGACAAAAAATGTCTAAACGTTTAGGAAATGCTGTTGATCCTTTTGATACTTTAGCTACTTATGGGCCTGATGCTACGCGTTGGTACATGATTGCTAATGCTCAACCATGGGAAAACTTAAAATTCGATTTAGTAGGTGTTGATGAGGTTCGTCGTAAATTATTCGGAACGTTATATAACACTTATTCATTCTTTGCTTTATACGCAAATGTTGATGGATTTACATATGCTGAAGAAGAAATTCCTGTAGAAGAACGTGCAGAATTAGACCAATGGATTTTATCAGAATTAAATACTTTAACGAAAAAAGTTGATGCTTATTTAGCAGAATACGAACCAACAAAAGCGGCTCGTGCAATTCAAGAATTCGTTATCGATAATTTATCTAACTGGCACATTCGTTTATCAAGAAGACGTTTCTGGAGAGGAGAGTACTCAAAAGATAAAATATCTGCATACCAAACTTTATATACAGTATTAGAAACTGTTGCTATTTTAGGATCTCCAATCGCACCATTCTTTATGGATCGTTTGTACAAAGACTTAAATGCTGCAACTGGTAAAAATGCTGCTGAATCTGTACACTTAGCATTATTCCCAACTGTGGATGAATCGTTAATCAAATCAGATTTAGAAGAGCAAACTCATTTAGCGCAAACAGCAACAAGTATGATTTTATCACTTCGTAAATTAAGTGATATGAAAGTACGTCAACCATTACAAAAAGTAATTATTCCTGTATTAAATGATTCGATGAAACAAAAATTAGAATCAATTACAGAATTATTAAAACAAGAGGTTAACGTTAAAGAAATTCAATTATTAACAAACGAAGAAGCTTCTAGTTTATTGGTTAAATCAATTAAACCTAATTTTAAAACATTAGGACCTAAGTTTGGTAAAGAAATGAAAGCTATTTCAGTTGCTACCACACAATTGTCAAATGACGAAATTGTTAAATTAGAAACTGAAGGTAAAATTGATTTGGTAATCGACAATAAAACTTATACTTTAGAACTAGAAGATTTTGAAATTTCTACTAAAGATATTCCAGGTTGGACTGTAGCATCTAATTCTACTTTAACAGTAGCTTTAGACATACAATTATCTGAAGAATTAATCAACGAAGGAATTGCGCGCGAAATTGTGAATCGTGTTCAAAATTTACGTAAGGAAACAGGACTAGAAGTAACCGACAAAATAATACTATTATTAAAAAATGATGAACCTATCGTAAAAGCTGTTGAGAAAAACAAAGATTACATCTGTTCGGAAACATTAACTGAAGTACTAGAAATAGTTGATTCGGTTGAAAATGGTCACGCAGTTGAAATTAATGGAATAGAAACAGTTATTGCGGTACTAAAAAAGTAAACGCTTATGACTACAGACGAAAGAGTGAGATACTCTGATAAGGAATTAGAAGAGTTTAGAGCATTAATTCAAGATAAATTGGATCAAGCAATTCGCGATTATGAACTTTTAAAAGAAGCTTATATGAATGATAGTTCGAATGGTACGGATGATACATCACCAACATTCAAAGCTTTTGAAGAAGGTTCTGAAACAATGAGCAAAGAGCAAAATGCTCAATTAGCTTCACGTCAAGAAAAATTTATCAGAGATTTAAAAAATGCATTAATTCGCATCGAGAACAAAACGTACGGAATTTGTCGTGTAACAGGAAAATTAATTAATCCTGAACGTTTAAAATTAGTTCCACACGCAACTTTAAGTATCGAAGCGAAAAATTTACAACGTTAAAAAAATATTTTGAAGAAAGTCTTTTTGATTACTTTATTGGTCATAATTTTAGATCAATTATCAAAAATTTATGTCAAAACTAATTTTTACTTAGGCGAGGATGTTGAGGTGTTTAGCTGGTTCAAAATCGCCTTCGTAGAAAATCCAGGGATGGCATACGGAATGGAGTTTGGTGGTGTTACAGGGAAAATTGTTTTAACGGTTTTACGCGTTATTTTAATTGGTTTTATTATTCACCTAATTAGAGATTGGGCGAAGAAAATATCGAATAATTATTTTCTTGTTCCTGCAGCATTAGTTTTAGCAGGTGCAATAGGAAACGTAATAGATTGCGTTTTTTATGGAGTAATGTTCGATAAAGGAACTACTTGGGATACCATGTTCGGTGGATGGGTTGGATATCCAGGCTTAGCTGAAATGAATTTTTCAGGTTATTCTGGTTGGCTAACTGGTTGCGTCGTAGATATGCTTTATTTCCCTTTGGTTGAATTTAATTGGCCAAGTTGGGTTCCATTTGTAGGAGGTCAACATTACAAGTTTTTTCAGCCTGTTTTTAATATTGCAGATACCGCAATTTCAATCGGTGGTTTTGCCTTATTTATTTTTAGAAACAAAGCTTTTATTACCGATACTGGTGAGAAAATGAAGTTTTAAAATATAAATCCCTTACAAGTAATTGTGAGGGATTTTTTTATGTTTGTTCTATGGAAATATTACTAACTTGTTTTATTAGTTTAATAGGGATTTTACTGGCTTTTATGATAATAAGAGCTAAGCTAAAAGTGAATAATGAATTAGATGTAGATATTCTAAAAGAAACTACTGATTTAAAAATATTAACTAAGATAGAATCTCAAGGATTAATTTCAACGTTCAATTCTAAAGCGGATTATTTAAAAATAGGCCAAGCAATAAATGGAATATGGTTATTAAAAACAAGAGGTTTGATTAATGGAAGTGGATATTCGGCTGTTAAATTAATTATTAATCAAGAAATAGAATCGACTTCAATATTTAATTTTAGATTGATAAATTTAGAAATAGGAAATGAAGAAGGTAAGATAATAATAGAAAACAGTAGTTTAAATAGGATAGTACTGACTTTTAGTATTAATCATGAAAAAAATCTTAAATTATTGAAAGAATTACAAAATAGCTTAAAATAAAAAATCCTTTCAAGATTACTTGAAAGGATTTTTTCGTGGTCCCTACTGGATTCGAACCAGTGACCCCCTGCTTGTAAGGCAGGTGCTCTGAACCAACTGAGCTAAGGGACCTTGTTTTAGAATTTGATTAGAAAGACTTTCTACTGTCTTTTCGTGGTCCCTACTGGATTCGAACCAGTGACCCCCTGCTTGTAAGGCAGGTGCTCTGAACCAACTGAGCTAAGGGACCTTGTTTTAGAATTTGATTAGAAAGACTTTCTACTGTCTTTTCGTGGTCCCTACTGGATTCGAACCAGTGACCCCCTGCTTGTAAGGCAGGTGCTCTGAACCAACTGAGCTAAGGGACCTTGTTTAGAATTTGATTAGAAAGACTTTCTATTGTCTTTTCGTGGTCCCTACTGGATTCGAACCAGTGACCCCCTGCTTGTAAGGCAGGTGCTCTGAACCAACTGAGCTAAGGGACCTTGTTTTAGAATTTGATTAGAAAGACTTTCTATTGTCTTTTCGTGGTCCCTACTGGATTCGAACCAGTGACCCCCTGCTTGTAAGGCAGGTGCTCTGAACCAACTGAGCTAAGGGACCTTGTTTAGAATTTGTTTTGTAAGACTTTCTACTGTCTTTTTGTGGTCCCTACTGGATTCGAACCAGTGACCCCCTGCTTGTAAGGCAGGTGCTCTGAACCAACTGAGCTAAGGGACCTTCGTTATTGGATTGCAAATATAGGGCTGTTTTTGAATAATCCAAATACTTGAATTGAAAAAAATCAATAAATTTTTCAGGTTCGTTCTTAACTGATTTTATTTCAGTAGTATATTTTTAAAATTTAATTTGAAATTTTAATACTTTTTTTCTTCTCTTCAATTTTTACACCTTTAAATAAGTAAATGATACCGATAAAAGCAATTGAAATTGTAATAACAGAGAACATAAAAGCAGCACTTGTTGCTAATGTTTCATCAAAATTAAATCGATTAGCGGCATACATAAATACGACTTCTCGAATACCAAAACCACTAAATGAGATTATGGATAATATACCAGAAAATAAAAATATCAATAAATAAATGCTGAAATTTTCTGGTTGAATATTTAATCCTTCTAACACAAAATATAACATACCAACTTGTATTAATTGTAAAACAATTGAATAGATCATTGAATTGAAGAACGTTTTCTTATGTTTTGGGAAAATAATTCCTAATATTATTGGAACAGCAATAAATCCTATCAATGAACTTCCTAATGCTCCATATTGTATGATTGGAATATCTGTAAGATTGGAGAAATAAACTAGAAAAATAATAATTAGCAGCATGGCACATAAACCAATGATTTTATCTAAAAATACTGCCTGTGATATTTCTTTTAAACTTATTTTATAATTCTTATTCAACACGTAGACTTTATAAGCATCTCCACCAATTCCGCCAGGAACAAACGTGTTATAAAACATGCCTAAGAAGTATAAGCGCACATTAGAAATATAGGATAAGTCTAAATCAATGTCTCTGAAGTAATAATCTAATCTAAATACTGATAATGCTTGTGATAAAATATAAAGTATAATTGCAACTGCTATATAAAACCAGTTGGCATTTTTATAATTTGCTAAGATGTCGAAAATATGTAATTTGATAAAAAATACATAATAGATTAAGATAAAACTGATGGCAAGTTTTAATCCTGTAACGATATATTTTTTAGTTTTTTGATTCAATGTGTTATTCATTCAATATTCAAATACAAATGTATAGTTTCTACAATAATCCTTTCAAAAAATATTTCAATTCAATTAATTGTTTGATATTCCTTAGTTTTGTTTAAAATTTTAGATTTAAATGCAAGCAAAAGTTATTGTTATTACAGGAACTTCGTCTGGAGTTGGATTAACATTGGCCAACTATTTTTACGACAAAGGACATACCGTTTATGGTTTATCTCGTACCAAAAAAGGATTGGAGAAGTTTACTCATATTCCAACAGATGTATCAGATAAAGAGAATGTAAAACGAACTTTTCAGCAAATTTTATCAGAAACTAATAATCGCATTGATGTCTTGATTAATAATGCAGGTATTGGAATGCTTGGTGCTGTAGAAGATGCTTCGAAAGATGATATAGAAAAAGTTCTTAATGTAAATGTTTATGGAACTTTGTTCACTATGCAAGAAGTTTTACCTATCATGCGTGCACAAAAATCAGGTCATATTTTAAATGTTTCATCAATTGCGAGTAATAACGGTTTGCCTTTTAGAGGATATTACTCGGCTTCGAAAGCGATGATTGACCGTTTGGTTGAATCAGCTCGTTTAGAAAATCGTCATACCGGCGTAGAAATAGCAACTTTAAATTTTGGTGATATTAAGACAAATATTGCAGAAGGTCGTGTCAAAACTTTTGTATCCTCTTTTTATAAATCAAAATATGATGCAATGGTTGCCGATATTGACCATGAAGTTCAATTAGGTACACCAACTGAAGATTTAATTCCGATAATCGAAGGAATTATGAATAGAAAAAGTACTAAACCACATTATTATATCGGTAAAACAATGCAGAAGTTTTCTGTCACGTTGAAAAGTATTTTACCACAAAAAGTTTTCGAAAATATTATTGCTAAATATTCAAAATTAGATTAATGGAAGGGAAAGTTATTTGGCATTATAAATTGTTTGACGAATTATCGGCTAAAGAATTATATCAAATTATTCAATTAAGAAATGAAGTTTTTGTGATTGAACAAGATTGTATTTATCAAGATGCTGACGGAAAAGATCTGAAATGTGGACATCTTTGGGCTACGATAAACGATGATATAGTCGCATATTCACGCATTGTACCGAAAGGAGTTTCTTACGAAAACGAACCTTCGATTGGTCGTGTTGTAACTAGCGATAAAGTTCGTGGAATGGGCTTAGGGAAACAATTAATCGAATATTCAATTCAAACTATTGAAAATAGATTATTTACTTCTTCTATCCGAATTTCTGCTCAATTGTATTTAAAAGCCTTCTATGAATCTTTTGGTTTTGAACAAGTATCGGAAGAGTATTTGGAAGATGATATTCCACACATCGAAATGTTGAGAAAGTAATGAAATACATCAAATATATCGTGGCTACTTTGTTTGCCATTTATGTTATCGCTGGAATTTCAGATTTATTTTATTCTGAATCTTTGAAGAAAAAAGCACTTTTTAGTGGAGAAGTTCAAGAGTGGGATCATGTTAATAAAGGTGAAATTAATGTGGATTTAGCTGTTTTTGGTTCTTCTCGTGCAATGATTCATATTAATCCTCAAATTTTGGAGGATTCGTTACAAATGAAAACGCATAATTTAGGTTTGAACGGAAGTAAGTTCAAAATGCAATATTATCGTTTTTTAAAATATTTAGATAACAATCAACATCCGAAAACGATAGTTTGGAATTTAGATACCTTTTCTTTTTCGCACATCGACGAAGTTTTTCAACCAAATCAATATGTTCCGTTTATGTTGTGGAACTATAAATTGTATTCGTATTTAAAAGAATATGAAGATTCGGATTGGAAAAATTATATAATTCCATTTTATCGTTACGAAAATCAAAAATATTGGCAAGACGAAATTAAAAAAGCTGATAAAGAAACGCTGAATAAAAGTGGTGATTTTAGAACAAAAGGATTTAAATCCTATGATCGAAAATGGAATGTGAATTGGGCTACATTAAAAGCAAAAGATGCAGAATTTGATCATGATGTTTATCCTTTAATGGAAGATTTAATCAAGAAATGTAAAGAGGAAAATATTCAATTGATTTTTACGATTGCTCCAGAGTTTTATAAAGGTCAAGATTATATGTTAAATCGTGATGAAATTATAAATCGTTACAAAAAGACTTTAGAAAATCACAATTTACCTTTGTTGGATTATTCGGATGATTCAATCAGTTACCAACAAAAATGGTTTTACAATACCACACACTTAAATAATAAAGGTGCTGATGAATTTTCGAGAAGATTAGCAGAAGATTTGAAACCTTTGATAAAATAAAAAAAGCGTTCCTCGGAACGCTTTTTTTATGTAGTTTCAATTTCTTTTTTGTCTGATTTCTGAGTCAAATATACTCCAGAAAGGATCATTACAAATCCAATAATATGAAAAGCTGTAATTTTTTCACCAACTAAAACTCCCCAAAAAACTGAGATAATAGGCATTAAATAGGTTACCATAGAAGAGAACATAGAACCCGTAGCTTGAATTAATTTATAAAATAAAATCATAGCCAAAGCAGTTCCTACCAATCCTAAAATAGCCACGTATCCAAGACTATGTAATTGAGCAGTTGTACCTTCGAAAACATCAAAAAATCCTGAAAAGAATAAAATGATAATTGATGGTAAAAGCCAAATTGTAAATAAAGATGACGATAATTGAAATGAAGGAACGTCGTTTAAATATGTAGTTAATATTAAACTATTTAATCCGTATAAAGCGGTTGCTAAAACAATTAACATGCAATGAAAGATGCTATTATCACCACTTAAAGCATCACTACCGACTAATAATATTGCTCCTAAAAATCCGATTGTTGCACCAATAATTTGATTTTTTGTTCCTCGTTGATTAAAAAACAATGCACCAAATAATAAAATAAATAAAGGGACCAAAGAATCTAAAATTCCTGCCATGGAACTTGTTACTTCCGTTTGTGCCATAGGAAATAAAAACATGGGTACAAAATTTCCGCAAAGTCCAGCTAAGGCTACATAACCTAATTTGTTTTTCGGAATTTTAAATAAACTTGGGATTCCCCAAATGGCTAATACTCCTCCTGCAATAGTCAATCTCAACGCACCTACTTGATAGGGTGTAAAAGCGACTAATCCTTGTTTGATTAAGATAAATGAACTTCCCCAAGTTAAGGCTAAAACGCCAAGGATAATCCAATATTTTAATTCAATTTTCATGTGTATAAATTTTGGGCAAATATCCTAAAGTTATCATAAACTACAAACTTCTACAATGACAATCTTTTATATGATCATCAATCATTCCAGTTGCTTGCATATGTGCATAAATAGTAGTTGAACCTAAGAATTTAAAGCCACGTTTTTTTAAATCTTTTGCAATTTGATCTGATAGTTGTGACGTTGCTGGAATATCTTTGATCGAATTCCATTCATTTATAATGGGGTGATGATTTACATAACTCCAAATAAATGTAGAAAATGATCCGAATTCTTGTTGTATATCAATAAATAATTTCGCGTTATGAATGGCTGCATTTATTTTACCACGATGACGAATAATTCCCTCATCTTTAACTAATTTTTCAATTTTATCTTCACTAAAATTGGCTACCTTATTAACCTCAAAATCATCGAAAGCTTTTCTAAAATTTTCTCGTTTTTTTAAAATTGTTAACCAACTTAATCCAGCCTGGAAACTTTCTAAAATCAGAAATTCAAATAATTTTTTATCATCATAAACCGGTTTTCCCCATTCGTTATCATGATAATCAATATAAATTTGATCTTTTGTTACCCAACCGCAACGTATTTTTTCCATAGGTTTGATTTTTTTTAAATTAGTCATCCTAAATTATTTCAGAATAACATTAGATTGATGAGGTGTTAAAACAAGTAAAACATGACTTTTGGTTATTGATTTTCGAAATTAAAACTGTCGATGTTTCTTACATTTAAATCACATCCAACGCTTCATCAACAGAATAAACCGGCATTTTACAAGCATAATTTTCGCAAATATGTATTCCCGTTTTACCTTTCGTTAATCGTTGTTGTGTAACTTCTAAATTTTCTGTTTCAGAAGCAACAAATACTGCATTTGGAATATAATAAAAATTCAATTGTTTTAAATAATCAATGGCTTCATCTCCAATAACTACAATTTCTTTAAAATCGTGACTAAAATTCAAATACAATTGAATCCAATTTGCAAATCCCGTTGGATAATCGGGAATCTTTTCTTCGATGTTGGATAACATTTGTTTCGCTTGTTCGATGTAATGTTCTTGACTTAAAATTTTTCCTAATTTGAATAAGTTATTCGCCATGATCGAATTAGATGATGAAATTACATTGTCATAAATTTCAAATGTTTCATTCACCAAAGGTGTGTCGTAATGCGATTTGTAGGCAAACATTTTATTTTTGTGATTGTAGAATTGATTGAAAACCTGTTCAGTAATTTCTTGTGCTTTTTCTAAATAATTTTGATTCGTTGAGGTTTCAAATAATTTAATTAAAGCTTCAATTACTAATGCATAATCATCTAAAAATCCAGGAATTGTTGTTTGTTCGTCTTTATAATTTCTATACAAAGTTTCTCCGTTCCATTGGTTTGCTAACAAGAATGAAATTGCATTTTCAGCTAATTGTAAATATTCAATATTTCCAGTTGCTTGGTAAGCATCGCACAAACCTTTTATTGTTAAAGCATTCCAAGAAGTTAAGATCTTTTCATCACGATGAGGTTTTATTCTTTGTTCACGAATTGGATTTAAAATTGATTTCCAAGTTTTAATTTTAGCTTGTAGTTCAGGTTCCGAAATTTTATTTTTCTCGCAAAATTCACCATTATCAGTTAATCGCATCAAAATATTATTCCCGTGTTCCCATTCGCCAAATCCATCAATGTTGTAATAGGTTTTGAATAATTCGAAATCGTCACTTAAAATTTCTTTTAATTCTGTCGCATTCCAAACATGATATTTACCTTCTTCACCTTCCGAATCCGCATCAATTGCAGCATAAAAAGCATTTTCAGGAGAAAGCATTTCCAATTTTAACCAATTTATAGTTTCTTCAATAACTTTTTTATATTCAGCTTCACCGTAAACTTTATAGGCGTTTGCATATAAAGAAAGTAATTGTCCATTATCATACAGCATTTTCTCGAAGTGTGGAACTTTCCAATATGGATCAACCGAATAACGTGCAAATCCACCTTTCAATTGATCGTAAATTCCACCAAATGCCATACGATCCAAAGTAATTTTAGTTTGAATCAATAATTCTTCATCCTTTGTCTGAATACCAAAACGAAGAATAGTTTCCCATGCATTTGATAACATAAATTTTGGCGCGCGATTAAATCCGCCCCATTCATCATCAAATTGTTGTTTCCAAAAATCAAATGTTTCTTGAATTTTAGTTTTAGAGAATTGTTGTTCTGTTTTTAATTCAATCGTTTCCATTTTCGTCAAACCATCAGCAATCGAATCTACATATTCTAATGTTTTTGAATAATTGTTGTGATACATAGACTGAATATTATCCAATAATTCGTTCCATTGTTGTTTCGGAAAATATGTTCCACCATAAAACGGGCGACCATCTGGTAGTGCGAAAACATTCAGCGGCCAACCACCTGATTGATGTATAATTTGTACCACATTCATGTATAAAGAATCTAAATCTGGACGTTCTTCACGGTCAATTTTAATACAAACAAAATGATCGTTCATCATTTTCGCTACTTCATCATCTTCAAATGATTGATGCTCCATTACATGACACCAATGGCAAGCCGAATATCCAATAGAAATTAACAACGGTTTATTTATTTCTTGTGCATAGGCTAAAACTTCATCACTCCAACTTTGCCACCAAACTGGATTATTTTCGTGTTGTTTTAGGTATGGACTTGTTGCCGATTTGAGGTTGTTTTGTTGAAAAGTCATAATTCAAGAATTAGAATTCTTAAAGTTCGAATAAATTGAATAGATGAAAAAGTTTATCTTCGATAAAATTTAAGACAACTATGGATTCATATGAAATTATTTCAATTGGAATTTATTTGGCTTTGATGATTGGAATTGGAATTTATTCCTATAAAAAATCAACATCAAATTCTGAAGAATTTTTAATTGGAGGTAGAAAAATGGGAGCTGCAGTTACAGCTTTATCAGCTGGTGCTGCTGATATGAGCGGATGGCTTTTAATGGGTTTACCAGGAGCAATGTATTTAACCGGTTTATCTGCTTCTTGGATTGCAATAGGTTTAACTTTTGGTGCATTTATGAATTATATAATTGTTGCTCCAAGATTACGTGTGTATACAGAAGTTGCAGGAAATTCTATTACAATTCCTGTTTTTTTTGAAAATCGTTTTAAAGACAAAACACATTTACTAAAAATAGTTTCATCTCTTTTAATATTAGTATTTTTTACGCTCTATACTTCATCAGGAATGGTTGCTGGTGGAAAATTATTTGAATCTGCTTTCGGAATGAATTATATGACCGGATTGTTTGTTACAAGTATTGTAGTCGTATTATACACATTTTTAGGAGGATTTTTGGCCGTTTCATTAACAGATTTTGTTCAAGGTACAATCATGGTTTTGGCCTTGGTTGTTGTTCCGATTGTTGCTATTATTGAAATTGGCGGAGTAGGAGAAACTTTTCAAATAATAGATTCTAAAGGTCCAAATTATTTAGATTTATTTACAGGAACTTCAACCATCACAATTTTTTCATTGTTAGCTTGGGGATTAGGCTATTTTGGTCAACCACACATATTGGTTCGTTTTATGGCCATTGATAAAGTTGCTGATTTAACAAAAGCTCGTCGAATAGGAATTACATGGATGATTTTTACAGTAGGTGGTGCATTGTTAGTAGGTTTAGTAGGAATTGCATACCTGTTAAAATTTGATCATACAAATATGATTTTGTTTGATTCATCTAAAACAGACGCAGAAACTATTTTCATTTATTTTTCTAGAATATTGTTTCATCCACTAATTGCAGGGTTTTTATTGTCAGCGATTTTAGCCGCTGTAATGAGTACCATCTCATCTCAATTATTAGTTACTTCAAGTTCTTTGACTGAAGATATTTATAAAGCTTTTCTAAATAAAAAAGCATCTGCAAACCAATTATTGATCGCAAGTCGAATTTCAGTTTTAGTTGTTGCAGCTATTTCATTAGCATTATCAATATCGCCAAAGGATTCTATATTAAATCTGGTTGGAAATGCATGGGCTGGATTTGGAGCAGCTTTTGGGCCAGTTATTTTACTTTCATTACTTTGGCGTAAAACAACTTGGCAAGGCGCATTAGTTGGAATGATTGTTGGTGCAGTTGTTGTTTTAACATGGGTTTACACAGATCATAATTACAAAGATTGGTACGAAATTATACCAGGATTTATTAGCTCTTTTATCGCTATTGCAATTGTTTCATTTGTAACGAAACAAGATCAACATGAGATAGATAAAGAATTTAATCAAGTAAATCAAATTATAAAAAACAATTAATTTATTTTTTATAACCTATAACGGCAAGTTGATTTAGTTTAAAAATTAGAATTGTTCGTATATTTGTAGAAAGTAGATTTTAAAGAAGAATCGAAAAAATATTTCTTTAGGAAGAATGATGAATGATATTATTCAATTACTGCCAGATCATGTAGCAAATCAAATTGCTGCAGGAGAAGTGGTTCAACGCCCGTCTTCTGTTGTGAAAGAGTTAATTGAAAATGCAGTTGATGCAGGTGCTACAACAATTCAGTTAATATGTAAAGACGCTGGTAGAAGTTTAATCCAAGTTATAGATAACGGGAGTGGGATGAGTGTAACAGACGTAAGAATGGCTTACGAACGTCACGCGACTTCTAAAATTAAAACGACCGAAGATATATTTTCTATCCATACCAAAGGCTTTAGAGGTGAAGCATTAGCTTCAATCGCTGCGGTGGCTCAGGTAGAAACAAAAACCAAACGTGAATTTGAAGAATTAGGTACGCAATTGATTATTGAAGGGGGAGAAGTCCGCAATCAAGATCCGGTTGTTTGCCCAACAGGTACTTCAATTTCGGTTAAAAATTTATTTTATAATGTACCAGCTCGTAGAAATTTTCTGAAGTCGAATCAAGTTGAATTTAGACATATTCAAGACGAATTTCAACGTATCGCTTTAGCTCACGAAAATGTAAGTTTTTATTTACATCACAATGATTCAGAAATTTATCATTTAAGAGCAGGGAATTTAAAACAACGAATTGTTCAAATTTTTGGTAAAAAATTAGGTTCACAAATCATATCAGTTGAAGAAGATACCGAGATTGTAAAAATCAAAGGATATGTTGGGAAACCTGATGCGGCAAAAAAATCTAGAGGAGAGCAATTTTTCTTCGTAAATAATAGATTTATTCGTAGTCCATATTTACACAATGCTTTGTGTGATGCTTTCGAAGAGCTATTACCAGCAGGATATCAACCTTCATATTTTATGTATTTAGAATTGGATCCTTCTAGGATTGATATTAACATACATCCAACAAAAACGGAAATAAAATTTGAAGATGAAGCTTTAATTTATACAATTATTAGAGCAGCTGTAAAGCATGCATTAGGACAATTTAATGTAATTCCTTCGTTGGATTTTGAACAAGATCCAAACTGGGCATTTATTCCTTCAGCAAAAGAGGATGCAGATATTAAAATTCCAGAGATTTCTGTAGATCAAAATTTCAATCCATTTTCTAACGATAATCATTACAGAGCGCCAAAGCCTTCTGCTATAAAATCTACAATGGATTTTTATAATGATGCAGTTGAATTAGAAATTGAAAATAATCATGCACATCAAATTTTTGAATCGAATTTTGAACAATCAAATCAATTATTTGAGTCTGAAGTTGGACAAGCAGAACAATTCAAAGTTATTCAATGGCAAAGTAAATATTTGATTGTTGAATATCGAGGAGAATTGTTAATAATTGATCAGCATAGAGCGCATCAAAAAATATTGTTCGAAAAATTTATCCATTCAAAACGTGATAATGCGTTGGTACAACAAATGCTTTTTCCGATTGAATTAGATTTATCGCCGAATGATCGTCAAAAATTAATCGACGTCGAAAGTCAATTGCTAAGTTTTGGTTTTGATATTTCGTTAGACGAAGAAGCGATCCAAATTAATGCAATACCAGTAGATGTTCAGCAAGAAGACGTGGTTTCTATTTTTATGGATTTTATTGATGAATTAGATTTTAAAGAAACTTTAGAATTAGATCAATCCTTTGCTAAAATTTTAGCAAAAAATGCTGCTGTAAAAAAAGGAACAACTTTAAAAGAAGAACAAGCAACATCTTTAGTTGAAGAATTATTCAGATTACCGAACCCAAATTATTCGCCTTATGGTCGACCAATTTTTGTTCAGATGAATACAACTGAGATCGAAAAAATATTACAATAATTATGATGGGACAACCAATACCTACGATTACCAAAAATTTGTTGATAATTAATGGTTTATTCTTTTTGGCAACGATTGTATTTCAGTCGAAAGGAATAAATTTATCGGTAATTTTAGGTGCGTTTTATCCAGGTTCACCAAATTTTGAAAGCTGGCAATTAGTTACGCATATGTTTATGCATGCAAGTTATCCGAACATCTCACATATTTTATTTAATATGTTTGCGCTTTGGTCATTTGGATCCGCTGTAGAAACTACAATAGGGCAAACTAGATTCTTAAAGCTGTATTTATTTGCTGGTTTTGGAGGTTTCTTTTTATTCAATTTAGTCAATTATATAGAAGTGAGTCAACTTCAAAAATTGGTTGTAGCAGATGGTTTTTCTATCTCTGAAATTTATGAATTGTCTAAAATGAATATTTCGGGTGAGTATAGAACTTCAGAACTTATTAAAAATAATATTAATGCAGATAGTTTGCAACGACAGTTCACAACCCCAATGGTTGGTGCCTCTGGTGCAATTTATGGATTGTTGTTAGCGTTTGCAGTTTTATATCCAGATGCAAAATTAGCCTTGATATTTTTTCCTGTCGGGATTAAAGCGAAATATTTTATTCCTGTTTTAATCTTATTCGAATTATTTATGGGAGTAAGAGGTTATGAATGGAATAATGTTGCAAATTTTGCCCATTTAGGTGGTGCGTTGATTGGATTCTTATATATCCGAAATTGGAAAAAGAATTTATACCGAAGAAATTAAAACTGTATAGTATATGGTAAACGGAATTTTAGACGATTTAAAATTAAAATATAAAACAGGAAATATTACAACAAAGATTATCTATATCAATGTTGTAATATTTTTCTCTTTGTGGTTAATTGATAATTTTGCAGGTATTGCTGTAAGTAATTGGTTAAGATTGCCACGCATACAAGAGAATTTTGCTTTACAACCTTGGTCAATTCTCACTTATACATGGATGCACTTTGATGTTTGGCAATTATTGATGAATATGATATTATTATATTTCATTGGTCAATTATTCTTACAATTTTTCAGAGATAAAGATTTACTTACTTTCTACATTTTTGGTGGAATAGTAGGAGGTTTATCTTTTTTAATATTTCCTATAAAAACAACAAGTTTATTGGCAGGAAGTTCAGCAGCGATTTATACTTTATTATTCGCTGTTATCAGTTATAATCCAAGAATGCCAGTACGTTTAGTTTTATTCCCATCTAGTTTTCCAATATTATATTTTGGGTATTTTTTCCTTGGGTTAGACTTACTTCAAATTATTTTGAAAGGAACAAATATGGGAGGAAGTATTTCGCATTTAGGCGGAATGGCTTTTGGTTATCTTTATATGAAACAATTTGAAAAAGGAAATGATTTTTTAGGTAACTTCATTCAAAATTTTAAAAATATATTTTCTAAAAAAGTAAAGAAATCATCATTTAAAACATATAAGAATTATTCGAAATCAAATTCTAATAAAGTTCCAAAAAATGATTACGATTTCAATCATCAAAAAGTAGAAAAACAAAATAAGATTAATACGATTTTAGATAAAATTTCACGTTCAGGTTACGAAAGTTTATCAAAAGAAGAAAAAGATTTTTTGTTTAAGGAAGGAAGATAAAATGGGTATTTTTAGTCGCGATAAATTTAAATTGAATTACTTCAATAGATTAGTTCTTACTATAAATTTTATAGTAGTACTTGTCGCGTGCACCATTTATTTAAACAAGATTTTCACGCCTGTAGAAATTCCATATTTCAACTTTATTTCAATTGGTTATCCAATCGTATTTTTTATAGTTATACTATTTTTATGCTACTGGTTAATATTTTCATGGCGTCATTTTTTATTGATGTTGATCGTATCTATCCCTACTTTTTATCCTATTTATTTATCTTATCCATTGGTTAATTTAAGTAAACAATCAAAGGAAACGCCGAATTTATCAGTTATGACATTTAATACACATCAATTTAAAGATGATGGTTTAACTGATTTGATAGAAAATAATTTAACGGATATTATGCTTTTTCAGGAAGGTGGAGAGAAAACTCATCGCTCTTGGAAAAATAAAAAGTTAGATGGATATTATGCAGAATACTACGCAGGACTAAGTATATATAGTAAATTCCCGATTATTAAAACGAATCGAATTGAATCTCCAGATAGATCGAATAGTGGAATTGCTGCATATGCGGATATTGATTTAGGTTTTGATACAATTCGTGTGATTAATCTTTACATGGAACCAATGTATATTGATAAAGCATTGGTGAAAGATGTAATTAATTCTGATACAACAGAAGAAATAGAACAAACAAGTAAAAAATTAGAAGTAAAATTGGTTAACGGAATGAAAGTTCACGTAGATCAATTAAAACTTTTAATTCCGACAATAAGAAGATCGCCACATCCAGTTTTATTGGCATCAGATCTTAACTCAACTCCGAATTCTTACGAATACGAAGAAATAACAAAATATCTTTCTGATTCGTTTATTAAAGCTGGTAAAGGGAATGGAACTACTTTCCATGGGTTTAAATTTCCGATCAGAATTGATTATATTTTCCATTCAGACCAATTTGAGGTTATTGAAGCCAAGGTGATTAGGAAAAAAATTTCAGATCATTTTCCAGTAATTATCAATTATAAACTTCATAATTAGTTTTATCTTTAGAATAAATATCATCAATATGTCTAAAAGAGAAGATTTTGTACAAGAAATACAATCTAGATATTCTTACAAGAATGATAAGATTATTTTAGGTAAAGCTAAATTAGATGGCGAGATTGTAGAAGAAGCCGAAGTTGCAATTGCTTTAAAAACTTTAAACCGTCATGGTTTAATAGGTGGAGCAACAGGAACTGGTAAAACTAAATCTTTACAAATTGTAGCAGAGCAATTATCTTTAAAAGGTGTTCCATCATTGTTAATGGACATTAAGGGTGATTTGTCCGGAATCGCAGCTGCTGGAAAAATTGATGATGAAAATATTCGTGCGCGTCACGAGGCATTAAATATCCCTTTTGAGCCAAAAGGAAATCCAACTGAATTATTATCTATTTCAAATGAACCAGGAGTTCAATTAAGAGCTACTGTTACTGATTTTGGACCAATTTTATTCAGTAAAATCTTAGAATTAAACGAAACACAAGAAAGTATTATTTCAATCATTTTCAAATATTGTGAAGATAGAAATTTGCCTTTAATTGACTTACAGGATATTCGTCGTGTTTTACAATATGTAACAGATTCTAAGGAAGGAAAAGCTGAATTGAACATGAATTATGGTTCTATTGCTCCAGCTTCTTTAGGTGCTATTTTACGTAAAATTGTTGCTTTAGAACAACAAGGAGCTTCTAAATTCTTTGGAGAACCAAGTTTTGATATTCATGATTTAATACAAACAAAAGATGGTTTAGGTCTTGTTAATATTATTCGATTAACTGATATACAAAATTATCCTAATTTGTTTTCAACATTTATGTTGAGTTTACTGAATAAAATTTATACACAATTACCAGAAGCAGGAGATGCTGATAAACCTAAATTAGTCATCTTTATTGATGAGGCACACTTGATTTTTAAAGAAGCAACAAAATCTTTACTAAATC